>DATDRF010000051.1:0-4614 GCA_035291905.1 Bacteroidota bacterium | reverse complement strand
TGGCCAAACACACTTCTGCCATGGAACGAGTGGCAATGGAGGCTGAACGGGCAGGGGTCAAAGTGATGCAACTCGAATATATGAAGCGGCATCTGGGCGATGAGTTTGAAGGAATTGTTTCCGGTGTAACGCGTTATGGATTGTTTGTTGAAATCAACGACCTCTTGGTCCAAGGAATGATTCACGTGAGAGACCTTGAAGACGATTTCTACGCGTATGACGAGAAGAACTACGCTCTGGTCGGAAGACGGAGCGGCAAACAGTACCGTCTCGGCGATGCCGTTCATCTCAAAGTCGTTCGTGTCAATCCCGAGGAACGGGAAATCGATTTCGCCCTTGCCAAAAGGCCGGGCGAATCGGACAAACGACCGCAGCGGCCCAGAAGAAAAAGGAACTAAGGAGAAGCGTAAGCCGTTTGTACTATTGACGAAACCGGCATGTTTGCATTTTCCTGCGTTTTTGGCTACACTTTTTCAGGAGGTCTGAAGAGTATCATGAAACGACTCGTGTTGTTCGCCGTGATCGCCGCGCTGACTTCCGGTTCACTCTATTCCCAGAATTCCGGCTTCGGCAAGAACAAAGTACAGTACAAGAAGTTCGAGTGGCAATTCATTCAAACCAGTCACTTCGACGTCTATTTCTCCCAGGACGGCTATGACCTGGCCGCCTTTACTGCCGACGCTGCGGAAGACGCGTATGATTCGATACGCAAGATCCTCCGCTACGAGATCACCAACCGTATCTCCATCGTTATCCATAATTCGCACAACGAGTTCCAACAGACAAATGTTGTCGGAGAGTATATGGAAGAGGGGATTGGGGGCGTGACCGAACTCTTCAAGAACCGCATCGTCATCCCCTTCGAAGGAAGCTATCAGCAGTTCCGACACGTAATCCATCACGAGCTGGTCCATGCGGTCTTGAACGACATGTTCTATGGCGGCTCCATTCAGGCGTTGCTCGCCAGCCGGTCTCCCCTCGTTCTTCCGGGTTGGATGAACGAAGGATTCGCGGAATATGCGGCGTTGAAGTGGGATTCGAATTCCGACATGTTCATCCGTGATGCCACCATACACAATTACCTTCCCCCCATTGAGTATCTTGGCGGATATTTCGCCTACCGCGGCGGCCAGTCGGTTTGGAACTATATTGCCACAAAATACGGCGAGAGTAAAATCACCGAGATCATGACTCGCATCAGGGGAACCCGGAACATCGATCAGGGATTCCGAACCACGATCGGACTTTCGCTGAAGGAGCTGAGTGAACGATGGGAGAAAGAACAGAAGGTTCTCTATTGGCCCGACGTCGCCAAGAGAGAGGAACCGGACGAGTATTCAAAACAGCTTACGGACCACACCAAGGAAGAGAATTTTTACAACACGAGCCCCGCGATCTCCCCGCAGGGAGACAAGATTGCCTTCATTTCCGACAGAGACAATTACTTCGATGTCTACCTGATGTCGGCTTCGGACGGAAAGATTCTGGACAAGCTCGTCAGCGGCCAGCGAACGAACAATTTTGAAGAGCTGCACCTCCTTACTCCGGGCATCACCTGGTGCCCCGACGGCAAGCACGTAGCGCTTGCGGTAAAATCCGGCGAGACGGATGCAATCATTGTGATCGATGTTGAATCGGGATCGGAGGAAAAAATCGCACTCGATCTCGACGGAATCTTCTCTGTGGATTGGTCCAGCAGCGAGGACCTGATTACATTCGTCGGCCTGAAAACGCCGCAATCCGATATCTATGTTTACAATTTGAAGACGAAAGAGCTTCGTAATCTGACCGGCGACGTTTTTTCCGATACCGATCCGGTCATTTCACAAGACGGAAAAACAGTCTATTTTTGCTCCGACCGAAAGAGCTACACCGACAAGTCGAAGCTGCCGCCCCGGTTCACGATGAGTGAATTTCAGTTTTCGGGCCGCGATCTGTACAGCGTCTCCGTGGAGACCGGCGAGATCCAGAGAGTCACCGGAGCACCGAATGCCGACGACTCTTCCCCCGTTGTTTCACCGGACGGGACAAAGCTGTTGTTCATTTCCGACAGAAACGGAATCAACAACGTTTATGAGCACGATTTGAAGAGCGGCAAGGACCGCCCCATCACCAATTCCCTCACGGGAATCTATCAGCTCTCTATCTCCAATGACGGTTCGAAGATGGCATTCGCCTCGCTTCATCAAGCGGGATTCGATGTGTTTCTGATGAGAGCTCCGTTCGAGAGAACGCTGAATGTCGCGGAGCTCGAACCAACGGAGTACATCAAAGAGAGGCTGAACATCCCCCGCTCGGGAAAGCCCGTCACCACGCTTACCTCGGCAACAAAGTCATCCGACACCGTGACCGTGATGAACAACATTATCGTCATTGCCGATACCGCAAAAGAGGAATCGCAATACGCGGCTGCTCCGCAGCTCGACCTCAAGAACTTTGTCTTCTCGGATCAGGCAATGCGAGACACCCTCGCGAATTCGAAGCCCTCGCCCTACACGTTCCAACCGACGGGAAATGTCGATGCCGAGGGAAACTACGTGCCGCACAAGTACAAGCTGAATTTCTCGCCTGACCTTGTTTATGGGACTGCGGCGTACAGCACCTTCTACGGGGTCCAAGGCTCGACGCTGATGTTGTTCAGCGACATGCTTGGCGATCACCAGATCATGTTCCAGACCAATCTTCTTCTTGATCTGAAGAACAGCGATTACGGCCTGGCTTACTTTTATCTTCCTAACCGGCTCGATATCGGATTTCAGGGATTCCACAGTGCCCGGTTCCTTTATGTGAACGACATTTTCGGAGGAGTCTCTCTCTACCGCTTCCGACAGTGGGCACTCGGAGTTGCTGCTTCTTATCCCATCAGTCGGTTCACACGCATGGATTTTTCAGCCATGTGGCTGAACCTCTCGAAGGAAAACCTCGAAGACACCCGCGAGCAGGCCCAGCGAAGATCGTTCATTCTTCCCCTCCTCAGCTATGTGTGGGACAATTCGGTGTGGCAGGGCGGCTGGTTCGGACCGAACAACGGGAGCCGATTCAACCTTAGCGCCTACGGCAGCGCGAAATTCAACGACCAATCGCTCGACCTTCAAACCGTCACGTTCGATTATCGTTCCTATGCACCGTTGTTCAGGGATTTCATTTTTGTCCTGCGGGCAACAGGCGGACTGAGCAACGGCAAGGACAGGCAGAACTTCTTCATCGGCGGAAATGAGGGATGGATCAACAGACGCTTCGACGGCAATACGTTTCCGATCGTGAATGTCGAGGATTACGCTTTTCTTACCCCTGTTCTCCCCATGCGCGGATTCAACTACAATGCTCAAATGGGGACACGTTTCGGTCTCCTCAACTTCGAAGCCCGTTTTCCGATGATCCGATACCTCATCGGGGGTTCGATTCTTCCTCTCGGGTTCCAGAATATCCTGGGAGCGGGATTCGTCGACATAGGATCTGCGTGGAGCAAGACCGGTTCATGGCAGGGATTCCAGCGCACCGCGTCGGGATCCGTGCGGACAAAGGATCTCCTGATCGGAATGGGAATCGGGACTCGCCTGGTTTTCTTCGGCTTCCCTCTGCGTTTAGATGTGGCGTGGAGTTACGACGGGGGAGAACTCTCGCGTCCGATTTACTACGTTTCCCTTGGACCTGAATTTTAGCCTCGTCATTCGAGTTTGAAAATGAAAACGTCCCGCTTTTGACGGGACGTTTTTTTTGAACCGACTGAACTGTAACTACTACGGTCTTTCTTCGAGCAATCCTTCCTGCTTTGCTATCACCGCCGAAACAGCGGCATCTCCCACGATATTCGGCACAGTCCTGCACATATCCAGGAACCGGTCGATGCCAAGAATCAGGGCGATTCCCTCCTCCGGCACATTGACCGATCGCAGAACGATGATCAGCATAATGATTCCGACACCCGGGACAGGGGCCGTTCCAATCGAGGCAAGAATGGCTGTAAAGAGGATCGTCAGCTGCTCGGCCAGATTGAGATCGAACCCGTAGACCTGTGCGATAAAGACTGTCGCGACAGCCTGATACATCGAGGTCCCGTCCATATTCACCGTGGCACCCAGAGGAAGCACGAAGCTTGTGATGTTCTTCGGCACACCGAGATTGTCCTCGCAGCATCTCATGTTCACCGGAAGGGTCGCCCCGCTGGAACTTGTTGTAAATGCCACAAGCATGGCATCTTTCATGCCCGAGAAGAACTTTCTGTACGGGATCCCCGAGAAGATCCTGACGGCAATCCCCAGGAATACAAACGTCTGGATCGACAATCCAATCAGCAGCGTGAGTGCATACCAGAACAGCGTCTCAAGAATATCGAATCCGAACTCCCCCACCGTCGCGGCAATAAGGGCAAAGACTCCGTACGGGGCGACATTCATGATCATCCCTACCATCTTGATCATCGTGTCGCTCAAACCGTCGAAGAAATCGATCACCGGCTTGGATTTACTGGCGGGCACAAGGGTAAGACTGACCCCTATCATCAGCGCGAAGAACACGATCTGCAGCATCTCTCCGTCAGCCAGTGCCTTGATCGGGTTTGTCGCCACGATATTCACCAGCATTCCAACGAGATCCACGGGAGGAACTTCCGCC
>DATDRF010000050.1:0-31468 GCA_035291905.1 Bacteroidota bacterium | reverse complement strand
CGAAGGACTGATCGGGATCTGATTCGAAGGATCAACCGTATATACTTGCACCCATAGCTCAATTGGATAGAGCATCAGACTTCGGATCTGAGGGTTGGGGGTTCGACTCCCTCCGGGCGCACCAGACATGGAAGATTGCAGATTTCAGATTGAAGATTGAAAGGCGTGCTCTGTGGAGGGAACAGGGTCCCGCCTGTCCTACGAAAAGCTCAGGACGGCGGGATTCTCCGCCTTCGTCCAAGATGCGGACTTCCACCTTCGCTCCGCTACGGTGGACAAGTCAGCGGACGGGGACTCCACCCGGGCGCACCAAACATTGAAGATTGTAGATTCTAGATTGAAGATTGAAAAGGCGACAAGAAGAGGCACAAACCGCAATGTTCAACACTGAGGATAGATGAAGCGATTCCTGCGTCTTTTCTTTGAGCCTCTCATCAATTTCTTCACAAAATACCCCGCCGTTCTGTCGGGATATCTGATCTACCTTTACCTCTTTCTGGCTACTCTGGACTTCTACCAGGATGTGAAGGAAAAGACGTTACATCGATTCACCGATTACTTTCAGAATTTCGATGCCCTGATATGGATGTGGCTCCTGGCGTGGGCTCTCGTCAAAGTCATAGAATACCGCACAAAGGTGCAGATACACGAAAAGAAGGAGCTTGAGCATCAGCAGGCATTGAAGATCCAGCAGACACAATTGGATACGATGCACGAGGTTATCCGGGCCCTCCAACACGACATCAATAACCCCCTCACAATAATCCTGGCCTATCTTCGCAGAGCAGAGAAAGCGGCAGCCAATTCCCCTGAAGTGCTCGAGAGCCTGGCCGAGGTAAAATCCGGCGCGGAAAGAATCGCCAAGTCCCTCTCCGACTTCGCCAAGGCACGGGCCTACACAACCATCGACTCGCCGGTCGGCCCCCTTGCGCAACCCGTGACAGACAATGACCCAACACGAACAATGGATGAAGCTGGCACTTCTCGAGGCTGAAAAAGCCTTCGAGCAGAACGAAGTGCCTGTGGGCGCGCTCGTCGTTCACAAGGGAAAGATCATTGGAAAAGGATTCAACCAGATCGAGCTCCTTCAGGACCCGACTGCCCATGCAGAGATGATCGCGCTGACGGCGGCGGCAAATCATCTTCAATCACGACGCCTCGAAGACTGCACCCTCTACGTGACGCTTGAGCCATGCCCGATGTGTGCCGGCGCCATCGTCCTGGCGAGAATACCCACACTCGTGTTCGGTGCGTATGATCCGAAAGCCGGGGCCTGCGGAACTCTCATGAATATTGTGGAAGATAGACGGCTCAACCACAAACCGCATGTCGTTGCAGGGGTCTGTGATAGAGAAAGCGAAGAATTGTTGAAGGGGTTTTTTGGAAGGGTGAGGAGCGTAAGACCGCGGGAGGGCCCTACCTGAAGGTTTCCTTCAGATGGGGTCATCCTTGGAAGAAGGAAACCTTCTGCTCATGCTTCCGCCTGCAGCTTTTCCGTCCTATCCGCCACACGCAGCCGCTCAATCAGTTCCCCCAGGTCACCGTCAATAATCCGGTCCAGATTGTACAAGGTCAAACCAATGCGGTGATCGGTCACCCTGTTCTGCGGAAAGTTGTAGGTTCTGATCTTGTCGCTCCGGTCGCCGCTTTTGATCATCGAGCGCCGTTGGGCCGTTGCTGAGGCAGTCTGCTCCTGAATCTTGACCTCGTAGAGTTTCGCACGCAGCATTTTCATTGCCCGCTCGCGGTTTTGAAACTGCGACCGCTCCTGCTGGCAGGCAACCACGATTCCGCTCGGTTTGTGGGTGATCCGAACGGCAGTCTCCACTTTGTTGACATTCTGTCCCCCCTTGCCGCCGGACCGGAACGTGTCGATTTGAAGATCCGCCGGATTGATTTCGATTTCCACGTCCTCGACCTCCGGCAAAACTACCACAGAAGCCGCCGAAGTGTGGACGCGCCCCTGGGCCTCGGTCTCGGGAACTCGCTGCACCCTGTGGACCCCGCTCTCAAACTTCATCATTCCGTACGCATTCTCTCCCGTCACAGCGAAAATGACTTCCTTGAAACCCCCCATCCCCGTGTCGTTCCAATCCATCAAATCAGCCTTCCAGCTTTTCCGCTCGGCAAATCGAGTGTACATCCGGTAAAGGTCAGCAGCAAAGAGGGCCGCCTCTTCCCCGCCGGTGCCCGCCCGAATCTCCATGATGAAATTCTTTGTGTCGTTCGGGTCCTGCGGAACGAGAAGGAGCTTAAGCTCTTCCTCTGTCGCCTCGATCTCAACCCTCAGTTTGTCATACTCCTCTTGCGCGAGGGCCTTCATATCGGGGTCCTGCCCTGAATCGAGAATCTCGCGTGCGCCGCGGAAATCCGACCGCATTTTCTTGTACCGTTCGTACGACTTGACAATCGCTTCGAGCGAACGAAGTTCTTTTCCCAACTCACGAAATCGCTGTTGATCCGAGATGATCGCCGGATCGCTCAGCAAGCGATTCACTTCATCATAACGCTCAAGCGTCTTGTCCAGTCGGTCAAACATGGGTCATCCGACCTGAGCCCGGGCAGGCTCGCTTTCCATATCCGCGCGAAGACCGTAAGCCGCCGGGTCTTCCAATCCAAGTGCGCACCGAAGCGCGACCAACGCAACGTCCAGCTGACGTTCGTCCGGCTCTTTTGTTGTGATCTTCTGGAGCCAGAGGCCGGGCGCCACGACAATGCGTCCCCACCATGTTGCGCTGTGCCTGGCCGAGAACTTGATGAATTCATAGGCAATGCCGCCCACAACGGGTATGAACGGAAGATGGGTGGCAAGACGAAGGAACAGGGTCATTTCCCCGAACCATTGTATCAAAAGTGCATCAAGCAGGGCAAACGAAATGATTGCCACGAACATCACAATGAGAAGAAAACTGGTGCCGCATCGCGGGTGGAATCGGGTATACGTCTGGGCAACGGCCGGAGTGAGTTCGTCATTCAACTCAAATGTAAAAACCGCCTTGTGCTCTGCCCCGTGATACTGAAAAAGACGCTTGATGTCCTTCATCAGAGAAATGGCCGAGAGGTAGATGAGCAGGATCGCGATTCGAATGGCCCCCGCTACGAGATTGAACTCGAGGGCTGTCTGTTCGAGGTGAAACAACTTTGAGGTCACGAAGAGCGGCGTAACAAAGAAGATCGCGACCCCGATTGCGAGGGCGATAATGAGCGTCAACGCCAGGATGAAATTTGACTGTGTTCCCGGCTGAACCGTCTTTCCGCTTTGGCCGTTTTTCCTGGCCTGTTCCGCCTCGACATCCATCATCGCTACTTCGGCAGACCAGTTCAATGTCTTGATGCCCAGATACATCATGTCAATCAGTCCAATTGCACCGCGAACAATCGGAACTTTCTGAAGCTTCATTCGCTCGTTGAATGAAAAGAACTTCTCGTGCTTGACAACAATCTGCCCGTTCGCACGGCGAACGGCCGTCGCGACGGATCCGGGCGCGCGCATCATCACGCCTTCAATGACCGCCTGCCCCCCAACCTGCATCGGCTGGTTAGGGTCAAAATTTGGATTCGTTGGAACCCAGTTTGATCGTTCAGACTTCAACTTGCTCTCCTTTGTCTTTCAGGTACAACATTCAAATATACGGAGGAAGTGCGGGACATACAATCTCTGTGCCCTCAGAGCCAGAATCCGATATCCGCACAAGGTATGCAGGAAGTGATATCGGATTTCCGAATGTGAACAAGGGCCGTCCATGAGGCGCGGCTGCTAAAGTCCGAATTCTTCGCGGTAAACCCTCAGGGGATTTCGGACTTCGGTTAGATGGCTAGTGAATGAGAACCATCTTCCTCGTTTCGGTGAAGGTCGGCGTTGTCAGTCTGTAAAAGTAAACACCTGATGGCAGCCGCGAAGCATCAAACGAGACTGCATGGCGTTGAGCATCTTCCTCTCCGTCCTTCAGCACAGCAATCTCCCTTCCCAACAAATCAAACACCGTCAACCTCACCCGCGAGCGAACAGGCAGGTCATAGGTAATGACGGTTGCGGGATTGAACGGATTGGGATAGTTCTGAAGAAGCGAAAAATCGAGGGGGATCGGGGAAGGCGGATTCTCACCCGCAGGACTCAAATAGACCCGAACGTAGAAATCTCCGAAACTTTGATAGATATATCTGCCTGACTGCGATGGATCGGATGAAAGTGAAAGAAAGCTGTGGTATACCGTTTGAGAAGTGTCCCGCCGCAACATAGGATTCACCGACGTGTTATAGATGATTTCCACAACAAAATCGGGGAATGATGACATGGCAAACTGTCTGAGTCCAACCACGGTTGTCATGAACCCGGTATCGCTGACGCTGAACGGTACCGGTGAGAACATCTTCGCCTTGCCGCCGAAACCTGAGATCGGCTGGGCGGTAAAGTTGTATTGCAGGTTATAGTCACGAAGGAACAGGCGCGCACTCCCCGTCGAGGCAAACCACATGGCTACACTATCGATAATCCCTCCTTCAATTCCTTCAAACCGAACGAACACCGTGTCTCCCCCTTGCAGGTTCATATTTGGGGAATACTGGCTGACACCGTCATCATGTGCCAATTCGAATGCCGATGATGTCCTTGTTACGCCGGAACTTCCGTAGGAGTATCCGACAGTCTCCGTCGGTTCGGCATTCTGGACCACCAGGAGGAACTCCGACTTCTGTGAGCCGGTGAACGTTGCCTCAAACGGAACGCCTTGCGTCAAATCGGTTGCCGTCAGGCCCGCATCAGTTGACTGAATACCTTTAATCGACAGCAATCCCAGTGTCGGGGTAATCGTTGTCCGCAGTGTCTCTGCCGCAAGGATCCGTATATAGTCCGCCGCGAGCGGCATGAGGGCGGTCCGGCTGCCGCTCATCGTCGATCCTAGGACGGTTTTCAGTACAGAGGGCTTTCCCGAAAAAGCGAGCGTGTCCCGATAACCGTACGCGGGGTTCAGCTGTCTGTTGCCCAGTATGTTTGCAATGTGGAAATTCCGAACCGTCGCTTCGAAGGTCGAACCCGCTCCAGACTGAGCCAGAGCGGCATTGAATCCGTCCGGTCCCGATATGGAATTCTGCACAAAGCTCTTCACGAGCGTGTCTCCATGCTGCTCGGAGAGGTAGAGAGTCCACAATGCCGCACGACTATAATCCTCGAGGGCTGATGACCAGCCGAGGAATGCTACATTGGGATTCTCGAAGTACCGGCCGGGAGAGCGCAGACCGAAGCCACACACGTACGAAGCGTATTCAGAGAGACCCTCGTTGAAGAAACTGATCTCATCAGGATCGTAATTCCAGTGGATGAGATGCTGAAACTCGTGCGCAAGCGTGTTTAAGGATTCATCAACATTGCGCGAATTGTTGTAGAAGATCCCCGGATAGGAATCGATATACAGCAGATCCCGGCGATTGCTGAAGAAGGGGGTTCCGTCAACGTCAACACTGAAGAAGAACCCCGCAACATAACCGCCTGCGGAACCCGGCGCCCATCCGTCCTTGATGTCGCAAACAAGAAAGTGTGTTTTTCCGTCCCCAGCTCCCTTTACAAACAGGGAATCGACATTCGGCGGATCTCCGAACAATTCGCGACTGAGAACGGCGATTCCCTTTGCCGAGTCACGCGACCGTTCACCGGTTTTCTCTTCAAGCGCCTGAAGCAATTCGTTTATCGTCACACTGTCGATGTTCCCGTTGGCAAGTTCCCCCAGCGCGACCCAGATATGTGTGTTTAAGCCTGTTGCCTTCAACTCAGCCGGAACGAGGTCGAACCCGAAGTTGGTAAAGTTGAAGACGAAGAAGGTATCAACCGCTCCAAGAGCGAATGAGCGAGACATTCCGGAGGCCTTTCCGAGCCGCTGCATCTCAGGGTGTTGTTCCATGGTGTTCTTCCAGGCTTGCGCAACGACGACAGGATCACTGACTGTGGGAGTACCGCAGAGGGGGATGCGCTCCTGCTGAGACTGGGCAGGAACGGAATGAATCACGCCAAAAAAAGAATAGAGAAAGAGGATGAGAAGTCGCTTCATGCACTATCAGTGTTTCCGCCGGCCATTCCGCCGAGTGCCTTTCGCGTTTCCTTGAGCTCGCCGGGACTGAGAATCCTCCCGACCAGGAGCAGAACTCCAAACAACACAACGAGTCCCAGCTTCTCCAACACGCCAACCACCGTTGCAGGTTCCGCCGGAATGACGGAGAAAACAAGGAGCAGGATCGCGGTCATTGCAGCCAATCTGACAACTTTTCCCCATTCATATTCAAGCGGATAGAACCTGCGCGAGGCAAAATAGATACCGACGGCGAGGACGATGTAACTCAGAAGGGTCGCATAAGCAGCGCCCATCATGCCGGAAACGGGGATGAGGAGGATGTTGGCAGCGACATTCACCAGCGCGCCGGCAGCGAAGACCCACGCGAGATATGAGGTTTTCTTCTCGAGATAAATGCCGACAACAAAGTTCACATATGCACCATTGAAAACATATGCGAGTAGCACCACCGGAACGATTGCCACACCATTCCAATAATCGGGATGGATAAAATAGACCGACCCAATCCGAACACGCAGGAGGTCTTCTATGAACAACGTCAGAATGAAGAAGAGAGAGACTGAGAGGATACAGAACAAGGTGAAGACGCGGGAAAAAAGAGTCTTCGCGTTCTTTTCGGCTGCATGGTGGAGAAAGAACGGCCTCCACGCATAATCGAACATTCCCACAACCAGCATCATGAATATGCCCAGCCGGTAATTCGCCTGGTAGACCCCCACGGTGGCCTCGTCCGTCAATGCCATGAGAATAGGCCGGTCAATCACCTGCATCGCAATGCTTGCGAGCCCGGCCGGAATGTACGGTATTCCAAATTTCAGCAGCTCTTTATACAGGGGTCGCGAGAATCCCCCGCTGATATTCGGAAGTATGAATTTCAAATGAATGAGAAATGTCAGGACTGACGCAACAAGGTTCGCAATCAAGACTCCCTCTGCCTTCATGTGCATCCCCACGATCAACACGATGTTCAAAATGATCGTGACCACGATGTTCAGGATGCGGATTGTCGCGAATGTCCCGGCTTTGTTCTCCATGCGGAGGTAGCTGAACGGAACGAGGGCCATTGCATCAAAAAAGAGAATCCAGGCCGCATATTGCACAAGCGTACCGTCCGACCGACTCATGCCGATCATGACCGCAACATCATTCGAAAAGAGATGCAGCAGTACAGAGAGGAGCAAAGAGGTGCCGAGGAGGGAGAAGAACGGCGTGCTGAAATTCTGTTTCCTGTCCCCTATTTCCAGCGATGCGACAAAACGCATGTATGCAGCGTCCATCCCGTATCCGTACAAGATCATGGCAAAGGCGATGTACGAGTAAAGATTCGCAATGACCCCGTATTCCGAGGTGAGAAGAACGTTGGTGTAGAACGGGACAAGAAGAAAGTTGAGGAATCGGCCGACAAGAGAACTCAATCCATAGATTGCAGCCTCTTTGCCGAGCCGTAGGATTTTGTCGAGCATGGGTTGCCGACTAACGGTCCCCGCCAGTCTCTTCGGTCAGCATGATGGGGATATTGTCCTTGATCGGATAGACCTTGCCGCAACTTCTGCAGGTGAGTGTTTGGGCCGATTCGTTGTATGCCAGGTCTCCCTTGCATTTTGGGCAGCACAGGATGTCAAGAAGTTCCCGTTTGATCATTGGTTTTTGAATGCCTCCTGCAGTACTTGAAGGAACTGAGCCGGTGCGCGCGTGGGCTTACCCGTACCGGCGCTGAGAAAGCTGTGAACAGTGTATCCTTCCACCATCGGCTCCTGTTCTCCTTCGCGAAAGATCCTGTAATTCAACCTGATCCGTGCAACGGGCATTTCGTCCACCACCGTTTCCACAGAGATCAGATCATCGTATCGTGCCGACTGCCTGTATTTGGCGAATGCCTCAATGACGGGGAGATAGGTACCTCCCTTTTCGATTTCCGAATAAGACATCCCGATGGAGCGAAGAAGGTCGGAACGTGCTTCCTCAAAATACTCGAAATACTTCCCGTAGTAGACCATCTTCATCTGGTCGGTATCGGCGTAGCGAACCCGAATCTGTGTGATGTGCCTGATCACGCTTTAGTCTTTCCAGGCCCCCATGTTCGAGAATTTTTCGATTCGGGTTTTCACGAGCCTGTCGGGTTTCATCTTCTTCAACTCTTTGAGCTCCTCCAAGAGGACGTTCTTCAGGATTGTTGCGGCCTTCTCGTGATCACGATGGGCGCCGCCCAGCGGCTCCTCGACGATGCGATCGACGATCCCCTGTTCCACCAGATCGGAAGCCGTAAGCTTCAAGGCCTCCGCCGCCTGCTCCTTGTACTCCCAGCTCCGCCAGAGGATGCTCGAACACGACTCAGGTGCAATGACAGAGTACCAGGCGTTTTCGAACATGAGAATCCTGTCCCCCACTCCTATCCCCAGGGCCCCTCCCGAAGCACCCTCGCCGATGATAACGACAATAATAGGTACGGGGAGGTGGGACATCTCGAACAGATTTCGGGCGATTGCCTCGGCCTGACCCCTTTCCTCCGCCTCAATCCCCGGGTACGCTCCGGGCGTGTCAAGCAGGGTGATAACCGGTTTATTGAACTTCACCGCAAGCCGCATAAGCCTGAGGGCTTTTCGGTACCCCTCGGGATTGGGCATCCCGAAGTTGCGGTACAGATTCGATTTTGTATCTCGTCCCTTCTGATGTCCGATGAGCATGACCGTTTGTTTGCCGAGTGTGCCGAATCCTCCCACAATTGCCTTGTCGTCGCCGTAATGGCGATCGCCATGGAGCTCGACAAAGTCCGGCATCAGATAATGGATATAGTCGAGCGTGTACGGCCGCTCCGGATGACGGGCAAGCTGTACGCGCTGCCATCGGGTCAGATTGGAGAAGATGCTCTCTCTCAGTTGGTCCACTTTTTTCTCCAATTTGGTGATCTCATCCGCGATATCGAGATTATCGGCGTATTTGCGCATCTCCTCGATCTTCTGCTCCAGCTCGATAATCGGTCTCTCAAATTCCAGCGTTGTTTTGGCCATAATGCCGATGCCTTCTTATCCTCTGCGTTGTGACAGACCCGTGTCGTTGGCTGAATCACGTTTGACGATCGTCTTCATGAGAATCTCCAAATCCAGCAGGAGCGATTGATTCTTCGCATAGTACAGATTCAGTTGCTCGACCTCTTTGGGAGTCAGGGTTCGATCGCTCTGGAGTTGAGCCAGTCCGGTGAGGCCGGGTTTTCCGAGATTGAGGTTCTGCTGGGGTTCACGGCGTGATCCTGGTGCAGAAACAGCGCTTCCCGCCGGAGGTCCGACGAGGCTCATGGAGCCGTAGAACACCGACGGCAGAGCCCGGATGAACTGTGCACTCCTGTTTCGACGGGCGGGGCTGCTCCAATATACAAAAGGAAAGGCTGAAATCAAGAGAATCGAGGAGATGGCCAGATCCATGGCTCGTTTCAGGACGCGGTTCAGCGGACGATCGATATTATATGAGATTTGCACAAGCGGGAACTCATTGAGAGAGTCGACGCTCCCCTTTCCAATGATGACTTCCATCGAGGTCGGCACAAGATGATAATTCACCGATCTGTTCGCGGCGCGGCTGATGACCGAAAGAATGTCGGCGTACGAGAGCTTCTGCGTCGAAAAAATGACGTCGCTGATGCGCAGTTCGTGAATCACCTTTCCCACATTGTCGATGCTGCCGACGACGGGAATCCCATCCAGCATCTGGCCCGCCTTTTTTCGGGAATCGTCAATGAACCCGACGACGGCATAACCGTCTCCGGCATGTTGCCGCAGCCGCCCAAGCAGCCCGCGCGCCGATTGATCAACACCGACCAGAAGCGTGCGCCTTCCAAAGAGACTTTTCCTTCCTTCAGGACCTCCTTTTCCAAAGTAACTCAAAACCGCCCGCCAGCCCGGGAGAAGGATCATGGAAAACGCTCCTGCCAGAAGTATGACGAGACGACTGAAGGCGTAGTCCTTGAAAAATGCCACTAGGGCCGCGACAAAGACATAACTCGCAAAGACAACCACGAAGGTCCTGGAAATGGACATTCTCACGTACGTGTAGACGCCGGTGACATAAAGACCCAGGACGATGAGAACAGTGGGAATGGTGTACACAGCAGGATATGCGTAAGCGGGGTAATAGAAGAGTTCTCCCATGCGCACCAGTTCGGCGATCATCAAACTTCCAATAAGGAGAACAACGTCGATCACCGCCGCGGCAAACGGCCTGAGCATCTCACGAATCTTTGCCATCCATGAAGAAAGCGTGATACCCAGTCGCAGGACGAAGGTCATGCTCCAGGAAGGCTTCAGATGCTTTTGCACAAAGAGATGCATGGCATCATAGAATGTTCCTATTTCATCGATGCTGCTCCTTCTTGTGCTCTCGCCCTTGTAGTGGATGATCTGGGTCGAATGAACGTAGTAGTTCTTCCATCCCGCCTGCTGGATCCTGTAACACCAGTCGAGGTCTTCGCCGTACATGAAGAAATCCTCGTCCAACCCTCCCACTTCTTCATAAACCTCTTTGCGGATCATCATGAAGGAACCGCTGACCGCGTCGACCTCATAGGTCTCATCGGGACTGAGGAAGGTCAGGTTGTAGCTGCCGAAGGGCCTTGAGCGGGGAAAGAGAGCGCTAAGCCCGGTTATTTTCGTCAATGCCACCCAGGCTGTCGGAAAGCTTCTCCTGCAGGCAAGCTGAAATGACCCGTCGGGATTCAGGATCTTGCACCCGGCAAGGCCGACATCGGGGTTCTCTTGAAAGAACTTCATCATCACCCGAAGTGTATCCTCCTGAACGACGGTATCAGGATTGATCAGGAGAAGGTATGCACCTTTCGCTTTCCTCAATGCCGCATTATTTGCGCGTGCAAATCCCGCGTTGGATTTGTTGGCGATCACCGTCACCTGCGGGAAATCCTTTCGGAGCATTTCGACGCTTCCGTCGTCCGAGGCATTGTCAACAACGATCACCTCTCCGCGGATCCCCTTCATCGCCTTCCGGAGAGAGATCAACGCGTGGTGCAGAAAGTCACGCACGTTGTAGTTGACAATGATGACGGAAACTTGGGGGATAGAGCGATATGATCGCTTAGAAGGCATCGAAGAGACTTTGAATCTTGAGCCGCCACACGAGCCACGCAGCCTCAAACATGATGTGGCCGGACATTTTGGAGACACCTACGCGGCGGTCGACGAAGACGATGGGAATCTCGCAGACACGAAAGCCCTTCTTCCATGCAAGGAAATTGGTCTCTATCTGAAAGGCGTAACCGTTGGAATTGATCGCATCCAGTTTGATGCTTTCGAGAACCTTGCGTCTGTAACATTTGAACCCCCCTGTCGCGTCGCGAACAGGCATTCCCGTGACGTACCTTGTGTACATGTTTGCAAGAAGGCTGAGCATGAGCCGGCGCATCGGCCAGTTTACCACATTTACGCCGGAGATATAGCGCGATCCGATCACCAGATCGTAATCCTTTGCCTTCTGCAGCAGCCTCGGGAGCTCATTCGGATCGTGGGAAAAATCCGCGTCCATCTCAAAAACGAATTCGAAATCATCTTGAAGTGCGTATTTGAATCCGGCCACGTAGGCGGTTCCCAATCCCAGTTTTGCCGGCCGTTCGATCAAATGGACCCTCTTGTCGGTGTCCTGCATGAGCTTCACCAGGCCGGCGGTTCCGTCAGGGGAATTGTCGTCGACGATGAGTACTTCGAACTCCCTGCCCAACGCGAGAATGCGTGGCACGAGCTGGGGAATATTATCGGCTTCGTTGTAAGTAGGGATGACGACGAGAGAACGACTCATGGAATCCGGGTTGATGATGTTACGATTTTGGAATTAGAACAGCAAAAACCACAAAGGCACAAAGCGCACCAAGGTCTTTGGGCCCTTTGTGTCTTCGTGGTGAAATTCTCCAAGAAACGCTATGACGCAAGGCCTTTTCGGAGCGCGGAGACAATAAAGGATTGCTGGTCTTCCGTCAACTCCGTGTGCATGGGAAGCGAAAGAACCTCGCGAGCTGCCTGTTCGGTGACAGGGAAGGTCCCATCCGGCTTTCCCGCGGCCTGAAATGCCTGCTGGCGATGCAGTGGAATAGGATAATAGATGGCGTGCGGTATTTTTTGCCCGGTCAGGCTTTTCACGACGGCATCGCGGTTCTTCAGTCGTACGGTGTACTGATGATAGATATGATTGCTGTACTGCGCCTCATGCGGAACAACGACGTCCGCGCCCCGCAGTAATTCATTGTAGCGATGAGCCGCTTTCCTGCGCGCATCACGCCATTGGTCGAGATACTTGATCTTGACATCGAGGATCGCGGCCTGCAGTGAATCAAGGCGACTGTTGACACCCAGAATCTCGTGAATATATCTCGTTTTCGAGCCGTGAACAACGATCATCCGCATTCTTTCGGCAACATGATCGTCATCGGTCACCACCATGCCTGCATCGCCGAAGGCACCCAGGTTCTTGCTTGGGAAAAAGCTGATGGCGCCAATGGCACCGATGCTGCCGACCTTCTTCCCCTTGTACTCCGCTCCCATCGCCTGCGCAGCATCCTCGATCACGGGGATCCCGTGTTTTCCGGATATCTTCATGATCGGATCCATATCGGCCGATTGCCCGTACAGGTGAACCGGGATCATCGCCTTCGTTTTCGAGGTGATTGCCTTTTCAACCAACGCCGGGTCGATATTAAAGGTGGCGGGGTCGATATCGGCATAGACCGGTTTTGCACCCAGCAGGGCAATGGTCTCTGTTGTCGCAACAAAGGTGAACGGCGTTGTGACGACCTCATCGCCCGGACCGACTCCAAGGGCCATCAACGCCACCTGGAGCGCGTCTGTCCCCGAGGCGCAGCCGACAGCGTGCTTCACGCCAAGATACCGGGCGGCAGACGATTCGAATTCCTTTACTGCGGGTCCAAGAATGAATTGCCCGGAATCCAGAACGCGGTGGACGGCTTCGTCAATCTCGGGTTTAATCTTCTTGTACTGGCCTACAACGTCGACCATGTGGATGGTCATATACTCGTTGGTTTCGGGTTAGAAGTTACAGGTTTCAGGTTTCGAGTTTCAGGTTGTAGCTGATTGCTGACCGCTGACAGCTATCCTATGTGTGTCCTTTTCCTCTCAGCATCACATACAATGTATTGAAAAGTATCTTCAAATCCATCCGCCACGACATGTTCTCAATGTAGAACAGATCATACTTCAGTTTCGTTTTCACATCTTCCACTGACTGGTCGTACCGATATTTGATTTGCGCCCAGCCGGTGATTCCAGGACGAACTTTCAGACGTCTTCTATACAACGGAAGTTCCTTGTCAAGCTTGTCAACAAAGTAAGGCCGCTCGGGCCTTGGCCCCACCAGGCTCATATCGCCAACGAACACATTGATAAATTGCGGAACCTCGTCGACGTGCAGCCTCCGGATGATACGCCCCACCGGTGTCACCCTTGGATCGTTTTTCTCGGCCCATTTCGGTCCGGAAATCTTTTCAGCGTCGGCGCGCATCGAACGAAACTTCACCATCGTGAACACGCGCCCGTTACGCCCCACGCGTTCCTGTCTATAGAATATTGGCCCCCGCGAAGTGAGCCTCACTGCAAGGGCGACAAGAATCCAGAGTGGAAGACCGGCCAAAAGGATCGTGCCCGATGCCAGAAAGTCGATGAATCTCTTCATCGCCTCTTCCCAGGGCTTCATGATGACGGGATTCACTTCGATGAGGGGAAAGCCATAGATCGAGCTGATCCTCGCCTGGCCGCTGACGATATCATAGAGATCGGGAATGATCTTCATTCCCACCTCATGACCGTTGCAGTACTTGATGATATCCAGCAGACGGCCGTGCTCGGTCGAATCAAGACCAATCAACACCTCCCTCACCTGCCGCTCCCCAAGAAGTTGAGGCAGCGCATCCAGGGCGCCCAGAACGGGGACCGATTGATATTCCATCCGCTTACGACGTTTCGGGGTGCGTTTTTCCGCCGTAACAAATCCGATCAACTGATAACCCAGAGCGGGATATTTCTGAACCATATCGCACAATTCGTGGGCCTTCTTTGACCACCCGACAATCAGCGTGTTCCGTGTACCTATTCCTGCTTCGAGCAGACTCTTCTGGATCGCACGGATGGAAAGCCGGCCAACGCTGACGAACACGAACAGCATAAGCCAGTAGGCAAGAATCAGCCCCCTGGCGGACGAAGACGAGCTCGACGACTGGTCATCCATTAAAACCAGGAAGAAAAGTGCCAGCGTTCCGACGGCGGTTGTCCGAAACAGGGTCATCACCTCATCGAGGCGGGACTGTGCATACCATTGCCGGTAGAGGCCGAAGAATGCGAACCAGAGGAGCCAATAGATATAGATGACAATCATCGGCACCCACATTTCCGGCTCAATCGCGTAACCAAAGAGGCCGCTCCGGATGCGGATGAAGTAATACACAACGAACGCGGCGTTCACCGTGAGAAGATCGAGAACGAAGAGCAATATTTTCTCTGTTCGCCTGGTCATACGCTCTTTTTCGCCACGTCACCTTCGGAGGTGTTCCCGGGAAGAGTCATTGTTCTGACAGCCCTGAATCCGATCAACAAGAGCGGTGCATAGGATAAGAAAAAGATCCCTAATTCCAGAACACTTCGTTGCGGCCCTTCTCCTTCCCCAAGGATCCCGGGGATAACGCCAAAAAGGAGAACCATCGCATACACTGCCGGCCCGTAATTGAAAATGACCTCTTTGAGGAGCCTGTTTCCCGAAAACCGGAACGGATAAAAAGCTCCCATCATCGAGAGGCTCGAGTACCAGAGAATCGCAGCGACCATGCCAAAGCTGAGAGCCTGCAAGCCCGATGCAAACCTCAATGAAGCCCAGAAAACCATACAGCCCCCCAAGAGAGCCGCCGCCTCAAGAACAAGCAGGAACTTCGCTTTTCTGGCGATGACTAGAAGAGCCGACGTCGGCGGAATCAAAACTGAAAGCATCGCTCCCGGAAGCAGGACCACGATGACCGAAACAGAAAGCTCATACGCCGGCAGGAACCAGTGAATGATAACTTTTGAAACGATGAGAACCAAGCCTGTCAATACCGGGCCCAGCACTGCAGAGGCACGCAAGAGTCGAAAAAAGAGCTGCGCCACATCCTCAAGGGAATTGCGGCGGCCAAATGCTTCGCTTGCGCTCGGGACAAACACGGTGCTCAGAGACTGAGAGAACATGAGCGGGACTTGCATCGCGAGCGCCGCGAGGCCGTAGATCCCCAGATCCGAAGGGGTCAAAATGAACGAACCGATCACACGATCGAGATTCAAGATCAGAAGCTGAACAAGTGCCACCGAGAAAAGGAGAAATCCTGTATTCAGCAGCATCCTGAGCTTTAAAATATTCGCGAGGGGCCGCGGAGGCAATCGAAGCACCATGCCAAAATATCCGACATTGAGAACGGCAGCAAGAAGAAATCCGATCAACGCTCCCAGCACACCCTGAAATGCTGCGAGGGTACAGACCAACGCGGTTCGTGTCACTTCAAATCCGATTTCCAGCTTGCTCGAAAGAACGAACTCGTGCCTTGTTCTGAGAATCATGTACGAGAATCGGGAAACCTGCTCAGCCACAATGACAAGGCCCGCGATGATGAGAGCTGATTGAGGCCACCCCATGGTCGGGATTCCGAGGATTCCAAGAAGAGAAAGAACAAGGAGGGCAATCGAGGAAAAGAAAAGAATTCCGCCGAATAATATCCGCTCGACATGCACTACCTCGTCATGACGTTCCTGTCCCCGGAAATAAGGAATTTCCCTGTCTCCCGCGTGACGCAGGCCTCCGTGAACAAGATCCCCGTATGCCAGAACAAGAGAAAGGACAACCCAGTACCCGAAGTGTTCAGGATCAAGGACCCGGGCGAGCACAAGATTCCTCACCGCGCTCAACACCATGATAACATAACGGGCGGAAGAAAAGAGGAGGCTGTCCCTGAAGATCTTCATGAGTGGCTTGGGCGAGGCATGGGCAGTCCAATGAGGTCAGACATTTGCGCGAATTCCGAGCTTCTTTTCCATCAGCTCGCGGTATTCCCCATCAATCTTCTGAACCATTGTTTTCACATCCCAACGGTCCACGACAATTTTTCTTCCCGCACAACCAAACTGCATTGCCCTGCGGCGATTCTTCAATAATTCGACAATAAATGCAGCAAGCAGTCCGGTATCGCCTGGGGAAACGAGATATCCTGTCACCCCATGTGTGATCACTTCATGTGCTCCGTCAATATCAAATGAGACGACAGGTTTTTCCAGAGCGAGGGCTTGTGGAAGCACCCTCGCCAGGCCTTCGAGAACCGAGGTGTGCACAACGACATCCATCATCGAAATGACTTCCGGCATATGCTCAACCGGCAGCATGCCGCTAAACAGAACGTGCTGTGCAACACCCTTCTGTCGGACCAACTCTCTCAGCTCATGTTCCAATTCTCCACCCCCGACAAGAAGAAACTTCACTCCGGGAACCTTGGCGATAATTTCGGGAATCGCATCGATCAAATATCGATGACCCTTGAGCGGTGAAAAACGTGCTATTTTCCCCACCACCAGCTCGTCCTTGCCGATTCCGAGTTCCTTGCGCAGCCGCTTCCCTTTTGGGGCTGATCGGGAGAAATCACGGATGAGAAATCCGCTGCGAACAGTAAGGAATTGTTCCCTCTTGCCAATGTGCGCTGCGAGCGCCTTCTGAGTGATCGTGTCTGTAACGGTTATGAGCTTGTCAGTGAAGAGAGAACAAAGCCTCTCTGCCCATTGGAAAAGAGTGAAGAGAACCATCCCCTGAGACTCATGAAAAGGCAACCCGTGAATCGTGTGAACGACAATCGGAGTGCGAGCCGCAAGGGCCGCAACCCGGCCCAGGATACCTGCCTTCGAACTGTGCGTGTGAACGATTGTTATCCTCTCTTCCCGAAAGATCCCGATCATCCTGACAAGTGCGACGAGGTCTTTCCATGGGTGAATGTTCCGGACAAGTTCGGGGAGTATCCGGATAGGAATATCGTTCTCCTTTGCCCGATCGAACAGATCGCCCTCGGATCGATTGGGCGGGCCGGCAAGAATCCTCACATCGTATCCAAGAGACTTGAGTCCTTCGACCGAGAAAAGCGTATTCTCTGTTGCCCCACCCTGACTAAACGTGGTTATGACATGCAGAATTCTGATCTCTTGTGGGACAGCAGCATGAGTCATGATTGGGGTCCGTGTTCGCGATTCCTGCTCATCCAATCCAGGGTACGTTTCAATCCCTCTTCCCACAAAACGGACGGCTTGTATCCGAGAAGCCGGTGAGCCCTGGAAATGCTTGCAAGCGAATGGAGAACCTCGCCTTTTCGCGCAGGTTCAAAAACAGGGTTGATGTTCGTTCCCAGAAGCCTGTTCAGAATTTCAACCAGATTGAGGAGGGAGTGAGCCTCGCCACATGCTATATTCATCAGTTCTCCTCCCACACTCGGGGCTTCCGCGGCCAGGAGATTCGCCTGAACCACATTCTCCACATAACTGAAATCGCGGGACTGAAGTCCATCGCCGTAGATGACGGGCCGCTCTCCCCGGCTCATGGCCTTGATAAACCGGGGAATGACTGCGGCATACTGGGAGTGCGGGTTCTGGCGGGGTCCAAAGACGTTGAAATACCGGAGAGCAACTGTTTGTAATCCGTACACACGGGAAAAGACGCTCGCGTAGCTCTCGCCAGCGAGTTTCGACACTGCGTAGGGCGAGAGTGGCCGCGGGGACATCCCCTCATCTTTTGGCTGTACCTCAGTATTACCGTAGACGGACGACGATGAGGCAATAATGACGCGTCTGACTCCTTCATCTTTGCTCGCAACAAAGACGTTCAGTGTGCCGCCAATATTGACTTCGTTGCAGTTGATCGGCTGGTCGATAGAACGGGGGACAGAAGGAAGCGCCGCCTGGTGAAAAACGACATCGACACCTCGGACCGCCAGCCGGACTGTCTCCAGATCCGTCAGGCTCCCTTCGATCAGCTCCACGTCTTTGCCGAACGGAATGAGATTCTCACGGCGACCCGTGGCAAAATTGTCAAGGACCCGGACGCGCTTCTTCTGCCGCACGAGTTCCGCCACAATGTTTGAACCGATGAATCCTGCTCCACCGGTTACGAGATTCAGTGACATGGGTTTCTCAGATAGATGTTCGATGAGGATCAAGATATTGTCGCATCCAAAGCTCCAGATTCAGAAGAAGCCAGAGCGCCGTATCATGGACTTCTCTTCCTTCTTTGTGCAGATTGTACAGCCGTTCGACGTAGTTGTGATCGAACAAACCTCTGTTTCTTGTGCGGTTATCCATGAGGGTCTCAAAGAGAAAATCCTTCAATGCCCCCCGGAACCATTGGTCTGTCGGGACCGCAAATCCGTGCTTGGGTTTGCGAAGTACCTCCGGCGGCAGCAGGCCTTTCACTGCCCTTTTCAGGATCCGCTTGGTGGAGGTTCCCCTGATTTTGTATTGTCCCGGGATCTGGAAGGCCAGTTCGACCATCCGATGGTCCAGAAACGGAAGCCGTCCCTCGAGGCTGAAGGCCATGGTTGCTTTGTCGACTTTTTCCATGAAGACATCAGAGAGCCAAGTCTTGAGGTCCACATACATGACTCGATTCAGATGATCCTGCGTTTTCCCGTTCCAAACGCGATGATAATAGTGGGGATATGGCCATTGAGGGTCGTAGCCGGCGATCTGGCCTTTGATAGCAGGCAGCAGCAGATCTTCCCGCATTTCCCGCGTGAACACCTCCAACCATGAGGCATATCGTACGGCAGGATCGACCATCGGGAGTATGCGGACAATTCGTTTTAATCGTCGGATGCGCGGTATGGTTCCGACAACGGCAGGAATCAACCGCTCTGTCAGCAATCTCGGGAACCGTTGATATTGCTCCGCCTTTGAGTCAGCGACGTAGCGTCTGTATCCTCCGAAAAGCTCGTCTCCGCCCTCCCCTGCCAGGACCACTTTGACATGGCGCCTGGCAAACTCGCTGAGAAGATAAACAGGAAAATTCGCCGCATCACCGAAGGGCTCATCGTATTGATACACAAGCTTCTGAAGCGTCTCCACCAGGTCAAGGTGATCCACCAGCAGCTCGTGATGATCCGTTTCAAAGTGCGCGGCGACTCGTCTTGCGTCCGGCAGTTCGTTGTATCCTCCGCCGACCGTGAATCCAAGAGAAAATGTCTTGACCGGGCCCGTCGCATGTCGTGTCATCAAGGCAACAATGGCGCTGGAATCCACGCCCCCGCTGAGAAACGCACCCACGGGAACGTCAGCAATCATTCTGCGTTTGACCGAGTCGTCGAGGAGCGCCAAAATCGCCCCAGCACACTCGTCCTCACTTCCGCATGACACCGGTGGTTCGTCGCCAACGTCCCAGTACTGGTGAATGTCGATCCTGCCGTTCTGCACGGTAAGATAGTGGCCCGGCAGAAGTTTCAGGATATCCCGGTACATCGTTTCCGGCGCCACGGCATGGCCAAACGCAAGGAAGTTGGCCAATCCCCTTGGATTCAAGTTCCGCGGAATGGTTGGATCGGCAACAATCGACTTGATTTCTGACGCAAAAACAATCTGATCGTTGCCTTCATAGTAGTAGAGAGGTTTTTCTCCGATTCTATCGCGGGCGACAAACAGCGATTTCTTCGTATCGTCCCAGATGGCGAAGGCAAACATGCCGTTGAAGCGCTTAAGACATTCGACTCCCCACTCCTCAAAGGCATGGAGGACAACTTCCGTATCTGTTTCCGTTGCGAACCTATGATGCCGCGCCCGCAGCTGATCGCGCAATTCATGAAAATTGTAGAGCTCGCCGTTGTAGACAATGCAGCGGCTTCTATTCTCGTTGAAGATTGGCTGATTTCCTCCGGCAAGGTCGATGATGCTGAGACGGCAACTGCCGAGAAACACCGACTCGTTCGACCACGTGCCTTGCGCATCGGGACCGCGGTGGATCATTGCGCGAATCTGGTCCTCCGCATAACGGATCTGCGGCGGATCCGTAGAAACGATGGCCAGGATGCCGCACATTAGCTTCGCCCCTTCATAATATCCGCGAGGAGTGATGCCAGCCTGGGCGCCGTAATCCTGGAGCAATAGCTTTGTTCAACCTTCTTTCTTCCCGCTGCACCCATAGCGAGCCGGAGAGGAGCGTTCGCCTTCAGAGTCGAAAGAGCCTCCATCCATTCTTCTGACCCAGTGGCAAGAAATCCATTGAAACCGTGCTCCACAATTTCCCGGTTCACCCCCACCGGTGAAGCAACCACGGGACGGGAACAGGCCATGTACTGAATCAACTTGTGGCCGCATTTCCCGCGTTCCCATGGCGAATCCTTCAACGGCATGATCCCAACGTCGAATTTCAACATCTCCTCCACCTCCGTTTCTTCGTTCCACGGGCGCATTTCCGTCGAAACACCTTCGAGAGGGCCGGGATCAGCTCCAATCGTTACCAGTCGAACGGCCCCCTTGTGGCTGAGAGTTTTCAAGGCACCCCGGATTTCAGAAAGGTAATGGACTGTGCTCGGTGACCCGATCCACCCGACCGTAAAAACCTCATTCTTCGGAATCGCCACCACCGGGTATTTTTCAAGATCGACAACCGTCGGAAGGATTGCCACTTGTGATGCACCAGCCTTTTTCGCCCGCTCAGCAAGATATGAATTTCCCGCTATCACAAGCGCAGCATCGCGCATCACTCGATCGATCTTCTCGCCCAGGATGCTCCTGATGACCCTTGAGGGATTGAGATCATAGCGGTGAAATACTGCGTCATCAAGGTCGACCAAGTACGGTGTTCGGCCCGCCTGCAGGAAGGATTCAATTGAATAGGGAATCCATGGAAGAGCCTCGTACTCGATCCAAATCAGATCGTATGACCCTGATCGCAGAAGGTGAAAGACACGCCGGACATACGATGCAGCCACATCGAGTAGCGGCAGACTTTGTCGGGCGTACAACCTCCGCAAATAAAGATCACTCAGCAGCGGGGCAACATGAATCCTGTGTCCAAGTTGTTGAAGGTACGGCACGTACTGGTAACTGCGATACCGGCTGCTCGCTCCGAGCTTCTCATAGCGGCCGAGGAGGAGAATGTTCACTTGACTGACCGTCCCCGGGTAAGGATAAGACCCGGCGCGATCCTCCACAAGCGCAGATAGGCCTTGATCGTTTCGGCTATTTCTCGAAACGAGAGCCGGAAACCTGCATACAGGATCCTCGTGAACGGCTCAAGGATGAGGGTTCCCAAGGCGAGAGCAGTCGTTGCCGGCCGGGAAAAGTGCTTGTATGCGTAGAGGAGGCGGCTTCGCAGAGAATAGAAGAGCCGGAGCGAACGTACTTGGTCCGATGTCCCGCCACCTTTGTGATACGCGGCGGCTTCTGCGAGGAAATACGTCTCAAATCCGGCCTTTCGCGCACGAAGTGAGAAATCCACTTCTTCAAAATACACGAAGAACCTCTCGTCAAACCCTCCCAGCGATCTGAACAAGGATCCGCGCACAAGAAAAAACGCACCCATCACCTGATCAACAGTACGGCTTTCTTTATGATCCCATTCGAGCATGAAATGATCTTTGAATGCCCCCGGGAACAACCGATTCAATCCGATCATTGCCGCGAAAAACCTTCCCGCTGTCGGAAACCTGGCGCACGTGCGTGATACATTGTTTTTCCCGTCGAGAAGTTGAATTCCGACAATTCCAATACTTTTGTGGGCGGCGTCTTCCATGAATGAAATCGGTTTCCACAGGGAATCATTCAACAAAGTCACGTCGGGATTGAGGAAGAGAAGATAATCTGCAGCGCCTGTTGATGCCCCTAGGTTGCAGGCGGCGCTGAAACCTCGGTTTACGGTATTTCGAATGACTTGTAAAGGGAGATCAATCTTCCCGGGGAAATCAGTTGACCCATCCGACGATGCGTTGTCGACAACAACCGCCCGCCCGAAGCGAAATCCAATCTTTTGAGTCTTGGCGATGGATTCAAGAGTTTCTGTGAGTTGAATTCCCGCGTTCCAGTTGACGATAATGATATCAAGCTGTGGGTTCATGCAAGTAGACTCAGAGCAGGCGATCGGATCGAAAAGGACTTCTGCGAAGCAGAATTCCAACGCCTGTAATGAAACGCGAGTTATCAGTCAGTTCGTGGGGGTTTACCTTTCGCGCCACCAGCAGAATGTGATGGGGCCGAAGCGCTTCCAAGGCAAGAATCTGAAGTCCGAGGAGACCTACGAGTTCCACCACTGTCTTTGTCGTAAAAACGTGGTGATGCAAACATCTGTTTGTCGCGTTGTCCCTGCATCTGGCCTCAAATTGATCGCGTCCTCCGCCGATTGGATCCCGCTTCAAGTCATGGAGTGCGAGAACCTCAGACAAATGCGTCAGATCGTCCTCTGCCATATTGTTCTCATAATCCTGAACAAGGTGGGCAATTGGCGTCACGGGCCTTTTATGGTCAAACGTCCCGTCCTTGTGAGGAACCACGATGACGAGCGATCCTCCTTCGCGAATCACCCTTATCCATTCCTTCAACGCTTTCAGCGGATTGGCAATGTGTTCAAGAATGTGGGATGAAAGCACAAAGTCATAAGATTCTGAGCGAAGGAACGGGAGTTCAGTTGCTTCACCGATAAACTGAGAACCCGGTTCACGTGATTTGCTGAACCGATACGTCCTCCCAATCAACTGCTCTTCCCACACCGTCTTTCCGCTGAAATTGCAGTTGTCCAGTCCGTGCACAATCGGGTACAACGGGAACAATCCCCACATGGTAAAGAGGGCACTGGGGCCTCCAAGCTCAAGGCCGCTTCGTTGCCGGAACAACTCCCGACAATCACGGTAGCATCGGGCCCTTGGCTTCACGATACGCCGACCCACTGCCTTCGCCAGACCCGACACGCCTCCATAGCGAAAGATAGAAGATACCTTCTTCGCAAGGGTGTTTTTGTCAGACCTCTTTTCGTGAGCCTGCAAATCCATGTCTCCTCGCGGACGTTGTCCTAAATGGTATGGGCTGCAACCCCTTCGGTTCCGTCCTGGACGGCCGCACCGGAGGGTCGTTCAATCCAGCGGAGGGTCACAAAGAGCAGCACAACATTATACACAAACCAGAGAAACCCGAATTGGCTGTTGAAAACAGAAAGTGCCATCAGGAAAACTGCGACACCGTAAGCTGAGAGAGTTGAGAGTCGTGGAGCCTGGCGAAGCGAATAATAGAGAGACCCTACAACAACTCCGCCAATCAGGCTGATAAGGAAAACGCCAAGGACTCCGAAGTCTCTATAGTACGTCCAGAATGCCGAATACGTGTTGTAGCCGCTAATCAGGAACGGGGTCTCAACAAGCCCGAAATAGTCACTGAGCCAATGCTTCAAACCCGTAAGAGCCGTTACAAAATCAAAGGTATAGTATCCATACGTAAACTCTTCCAAGCGGTCAACGGAGCGTGCAAACATCTCCAGATTCATGACGAAATACATATATGGTTCCGTGACCCATGCAAAGCTCGGATCAATCCGCATCTTCGACCCCACGTATACGAAATACACAAAAATAGCGCTCGCACGAAGCCTCGAAATAGCCAGCAGGAACACCACACCGACACCCAGATAGAAAGCGGTAACACGCGCTCGAAGGTGTCTCGTCATATAATGAACCAACGTCACCATCATCAGTGCAGTGACGGCGAGCGGAAATCGCTGCAATGTGATAGCATACATCAGGAAGCAGACAATAGTGGCAAACGCGAGAATGCCCTTTCGTCCCTTTTCGTGTCCGACCAGCACGAAGTACAACGTGGCAAAGAAACCGACTTCGGTAAGGTTATGAATCAGCAGCCCAATGCCGAACATTTGGAACTTGGCCCTTGCCAACCCTGGTCTGGAACTCAACAATGGTATCTCGTGCCCCGTGAGGACAATGGCGGCGTATGCAACGACAAAAAGGAAGAAAAAGACAAGAGTGACACCGAAGAGGCGGTTATTGTCGACCCGAGACAGCCTGCACCGTGATCGAATTTCATCCAGAGAGAGAAGCTGAGAATTGAGATTCATAACATACAAGGCAAACAATCCAAGCAAGAACGAAAGAGGGCCGAGGAGCAGGATAATCCAGCTTTCCGTCGACCATTCATGCTGAAGGCCGCTCATTTTCAGTTCCGCAAGGCCAAACGAAAGAGCCCAGACGAATCCGAACACTCGTGCCGGAGAAAGCACGTCCGCCCCGCGCTTGAGGCAGGAAAGAACAATACCTGCACAGATTAAGAAGAAGATTATGGAAACCAGATTCATCGTCCCATACGCTGATCGTTACGACGGTTTCACAGTAGACTGCGGTTCATGGTATTTCTTTTGTCGGTCGCAGAGGAGATCCGACGATCGAGATCATGAATTGCCGCTCGGCGGCGTCAAATACATACTTCCAGGCAACAAGAACAAAGAAGACAGCAACGATACTGCTTACCAACGCTTTCACAAGGACGGACGGGTTCAGCATTGAAGCAACGACAAGTATTGCACCCATCCCTGCCACATAGGCGGCTCCGCGGACGAGGCCGCGCTCACGGTAGACGGCAACACCGGTGAATTTTGATGATGCTCCAAAGAGGAGAAGAAAGTCGATTATCGCCCGGACCATCCATGCAATGGCTCCGCCGGTAATCCCCACCTGCTTCACCAAGATCCAAGTGATTGGGAGGTAAAGGAGGACCTCGAGCAAATGAAATTTTGCGGTAATATCGGGGCGCCCGAGTCCCTGGATCATGACGAACGGAATCTGAGCCAATGAATTGAACAAGACGCCGAAAGCGAGGATCTGGAACGCAGAAGTGCTGTTCTCGGCAAATCCCGTTCCCAGCCACACACGCAGAATATCACCGGCGAAGAAGACAAGAATCATCACGAGTGGCCCCATGAGTACGAGGAGGTATTTGACTGATCTGGCGTGATAGCCGGCCAGGACCTCCTTCGAGGCTGTTCCGATGGTGCTGAAGGCAGGGAAAAGCGTCATAGTGAGACTCGCCGGAAGAATCCAGAGCCTCGTGACAATCTCGAACGGCGCGGCATAGTAAGCGACAGCAGCCATGGAAACAAGAGCTCCAATCATGAACCGATCGAGGTACGAAAGGATGGGATTGATGACGTTGGTCACCGTGACCCATCCGCCAAAACCGATCAATTGCCGGACACTTGTCGGGTCGAACGAGAATCCTGATTTCAGAACAGGGAGCGCTTTGCGGTTCAGGAAGAAATAGGCCAGAGCCTCTGCCAAGCGGGAGATCATGAGAAGAAGAACAATCCCCGGTATTCCAAGACCCGCCAGAAGTCCGACAGCAGGAAGCAGGAAGGTGAGGGAACTTGAGATGGCGCGTACCCCGTTGATGTAGTCGAACCGTTGAGCCGCTTCAAGCACACCCCTCAATGAGGCGGCAGCGAGAACAATGGGAGCCGAGAACGCCAGAATCAGAAATGTCGTTATCGCCGGCTCCACAAGCTCGGGCGGGATCCGGAGCACCCTCTCCGCCAATACAGGGGAAAAGAGGGCAACCAAGAGCCCCCCGACAAATCCAAACGATACATTGACAACGAGGGAAGTCCATACAAGTGAACGCAACCGTTGCGTCTCTCCGTGCCGCAATTCCTCGGCAACGAATTTCGTTGTCGCCCGCCCTAATCCGAGGTCAAACAACGTAAAGTACCCAAGCAGCATCCACGCAATCGAAAGCACGCCAAATCCTTCGACCCCCAATCCCTTAATGAGATACGGAATCGTCAGAATGCCAATAACGATTGGGATAGACTGCCCAGCAAGATTGAGCCCCACGTTGCGCGTCAAGTGACCGGCTCTGACTTCAAGAGACTTCATTGTTCTTTATCGGAATGTCCTTGGACACAAACGTCCTCTCCTGAGAGGGAACTCAGGGACCCCACGTTCTCCGTGAGGATATCGCGCGGCATAAGGTTGTGATTCGATCAGGATAATCGGCATGGAAGGATCACTGCACCGTCATTCACGAGGGGCGGCGTCTTTGCGACGGCCGGGGCGGAAACCGAGCCAATCAGCCTTCACTGCCGCAAGCAGTTGATCAAAGCGGCCATTCTGGATTGACCGAAGTCTTTCCAGCGCCTCGAGTACAAAAACGACAAAGAGGGCAACAACGGTTGAAATGACCCCGGCAAGGAGCGTAAACAGGGCGATCTTTGGCTTTGCCTTTCGCTCGGGAACCTTTGCCCGATCGAGAACGATCACTGACGGGGTTGCACGCTGCTCTTCCACCCGGGTCTGTTCATAGAGTGGAATAAGAAACTCCATGATCTTCTGCTGGATGACGACATCGCGATAGAGCCTGAGCGAGCTCACGCCTATTTCCGGCAATTGGGCCACTCTCCGCTCAATCTCCTCCAGCTCCATGGCCGTCTGCGCCACAAGAGGATTGTCCTTTCCCAGAGACCTCTCAAGAATCCCGAGCTCAACTTCTTTCTTTGCCTTCATGGAATACATTTCCGCCAGCGCCATGATACCCGAAGCACCCGCGTCGGGAATAATAACCATGCCGCTTTTTTCCTGATACTCCTTGAGGTCATCCTCCGCCCCCATCAGCGATGCTTTCCCTGTCTCGACACGTTTCTCGATGAACTCTCTATTTGAGCGGGCGTTCTGCGCCTGCATCCGCGAGTTGACGTCATTCAACATGTCCACAAAATAGTTCGCCATTTCTGCCGATCGGATCGAATCCGTATCGAAGACCGAGATCATCAGGCCGCCTTCGTCGGTTATCTCGAATTCGGTGTTTGCGAGCAATTCTTTCATTGTCTTTTCGCGGGGATAGGCGGCAATTTCGTACACGCGGGTCAAATCGAAGCGATCGATGACTTTGAGCAAGACACTCTCGCTTTTGAGAATTGCCATGTATCGGTCGATCTCGTTGTTCGTTCCCAGTCCCGGAAGTTTCCCGCCCGTGAGGTTCTTCGCCAGAGAGGAAATGTTTTCCAATCCCTGGAAGAGGGACGTTTGTTCGACCGGAAAAACGACGGCGCTCGATTTGTACCACTTTGGGCTGAGGATCGCGGTCAGTCCTGCAATGAAGGTAATGACAAAGACAAAGCGGACGATGAACCTCCGATGCTTCGTCAGAATCGAAAGAAACTCCAGAAGGACCTCCCCCGCACTCATCGAGGCACCCGATGCCTTTGAATTCTGTTCTGTCCCAGATGTGACATCACCGTCCATTGATCATTTCCCTGATTATTGAACGCTCACTACTTTGACAACTGCAAGATGATCACCGTCATGCTGAGCACAACACTGATGAAGCTCGCGGCCTGACTGATAAGGTTAAGATAGTAGCTTGTCGGATAGCGAATCTCTTTCGGCACCCAGACAAAGTCGCCCGGCTCGATCATGGTGTCTGAGGGCTCCACCCATTCGCGGGTCAAGGACTTGATGACCCTTGTTCCGGCGTCGTCCGCTTCCTCTCCAAAGCCTCCCGCCTGAGAGATATAGTAATGAACGTTCTCTCCCGCCTTGAATGAAACAAAACCGGGCCTCCCCACCTGACCGTACACGTAGACGTTCTTCTGGGTATTCGGCACAAAAACAATATCGCCGTCCTGAAGAAGAATGTCACCGGACCGGTCGTTCCTCTCAAATACCCGCACGAAATCAACGGCCACCGTTCCCCTTCTCAATCTGGCTTCAAGGTCGTAATATGCTCTCTCTTCCGGTGTCACCAGCTGATCGTTCATTCGTGCGTTCCAGAGGGCTTCAAAACCCATATCGAGGGTCTCTCCCTCGGGAGTCAGCTGTTTGCGAACCACCTCGGCTGAGGCCAGCTGTGCAAACTCCGTGAATCCGCCGGCCCGTTTGACAATATCCGACAACCGGGTGCTGTCGGGGGTGATGGCGTACATCCCCGGCAGCCGGACCTCGCCGCGCACATGGACTTTGTAATCGCGTCGCCGATCGACTTTTCTTCGAACCAGGATTCTATCGTTCACGACCAACGGAACATCGGCTTTTTCTCCCCTCAGGATCGCCGTGATATCAAGGATCTGCGTCTCTGCCGACGTCGCATCGGAAGAAAGTCGCGTCAATTCAATGTTTGTCGAATCTGCATCGGCCGTGAAACCCTGTGCAAAGGTGATCAGCATGGTGAGGCTGTCCCCTTGACGGTATTCAAACTGTTTGGGCGCATTCACAGCTCCGTAGACGCTGATAGATTGCTGATCAATACTCAACGGGGGTACTACCACAACATCGCCCTCCCTCAACATCGGATTTTCCGACGAAGTGTGAAATGCGTAATACTTCTCCAGATCGACCATCCTCTCCGGCTGCCCCTTCCTCCTCAGAATGATCCTCCTCTTGGAGAAACCTGGAAGCGGTTTTCGCAGTTCAACCGGGAGATTGCTCGGAGGGATATTCGCCATCGTCACAATCTTGTCGAGCCTTAGAACGGAAGAAGAGACGAATGGGCCCGGAAACTGGACAGCCCCCAGAACCGTGACCAGGAACTGGCGGGGGTAGAGGAGGTTCAGCGACGGCCTCATCGACCCAAACGCTTTTCCGACCAATTTCTTCACCTCGGCAAGGGTGCGATCTCTGACGTCAATCTCACCCACGTTCGGGATGATGAGTTTCGCCTCCGGGGTCACCGGAAGCTGTGTAGGAGTCACCCCGGGGATCATGAACGAAAAAACATCGTTAGGCCCCACGATATATTCATTCTCGTCGACAGGCTCTTCCATGGGAATCGGAGCCACCGTTCTCAAAGACCTGGTGTCAGAATCAAAAAGCATCTCGATAGGAGAACCGGGCAATGTCGGAGCGGTCGTTGATGTCCGATTGTCCCTGGCAGTTTGTCCACCTGCGATACCGATGAAGAGGACAAGAAGGATGATCGTTCCCCAGGAACGATACTGAGAGAAATCAAGAAGTTTGACAGCCATGCGCGATCTCTTTTTTGTGACTTATATCATCGATTCTCATACATCTTGCGATAGTACTGCCGGTATTCGCCGTTCACAATGCGTTCCCACCATTCCCTGTTCTTCACGTACCACTTCACTGTTTCTTCTATCCCTTGTTCAAATGCATACGAGGGCTTCCAGCCGAGTTCATTCTGAATCTTGGAAGAATCGATCGCATAGCGCCGGTCGTGACCCGGCCTGTCCTTGACGAAAGTGATGAGTGTTTCCTTTTTCCCCAGCAATGTGAGAAGAAGTTTCACGAGTTCGAGGTTCGGCTTCTCATTGCTTCCCCCGATATTGTAGACCTCACCAGCCCGCCCCCGGTGGAGCACCGCATCGATCGCCGAACAATGGTCCGCCACATGCAGCCAATCCCTGACATTCATTCCGTCGCCGTACACCGGTAACGGTTTATCGTTCAACGCATTCGCGATCATCAACGGTATCAATTTCTCGGGAAATTGAAACGGCCCGTAGTTGTTGGAACACCGGGTAATCACCGCAGGGAGGCCGTACGTGTGTTGGTACGCAAGGACGAAATTATCAGCAGATGCCTTGCTCGCCGCGTACGGGCTGTTCGGGTGCATCGGTGTCTCTTCCGTGAATTTTCCCGACGGCCCAAGAGAACCATACACCTCGTCTGTCGAAACCTGAACGAATCTGCTGATCTTGTTTTCCTTTGCGAGCTCGAGCAGGATGTGTGTGCCAACAACATTCGTCTGAATGAACTCTGCAGAGCCCACAATACTGCGATCGACATGCGTTTCCGCCGCAACATTGATGATCGTGTCGACCTTGTGTTTTCTCAGAAGCCCTTCCACGAGCCCGCGCTCGCAGATATCCCCTTTCTCGAAATGGTATCGTCGATCATTCTTCACCGACTCCAGGTTCTCAAGATTCCCGGCATAGGTCAGCTTATCAAGATTGACAAGACGGATGTCCGAATACTTCTTCAGCAGGTACATCACGAGATTACTGCCGATAAATCCCGCTCCGCCTGTAACGAGAATATTCATGGGCAATTCTTAGTCAGGTAACACGATGCACAACAAGTGAGAAACGACAATTGTGGCGAGTTGCAGTGAAGATGATTAAGCGGTAACAAGAGGCAGGGGAAAGAATCCTTTTGGGCTTGTGATAAACAAACCTAAAGAAATTTCATCCGATTGTCAAACAGCGAGCTACATTTGCTCGGGAGCCGAAATTCCCAAGATTTTCAAGCCATTTCCAAGGACAATCTTGGCCGCCCAACAGAGGGCGAGCCTTGCAAGGGAAAGGTCGCGTTCCGGAATGACAACACGATGATCGTGATAGAACTTGTGAAACGCGGTTGCGACATCGCCCAGATACACCGGCAATCGGTGCGGTTCGAGGCTTTGGCTTGTCCCAATGACCACATCCGGGAAGCCGAGGAGCAGCTTGACGAGCGCGAGCTCCGAAGGCTCCTTGAGAAGTCCCACGTTTGCTATTGCGAGCTTTTCCGGTCCTCCCTGCAACACCCCTTCCGATTCGGCAAACCGGAGAATGCTTGCAATCCGTGCGTGTGCGTATTGCAGATAATAGACCGGATTCTTTTCCGACTGCTCTTTTGCGAGGTTCAAGTCAAACTCAAGATGGCTGGAAATCGATCGCATGACAAAGAAGAACCTGACGGCGTCCGGCCCGACCTCTTCAATCAGCTCATCCAGGGTAACGAAGTTGGCGGCCCGTTTGGACATTTTCACCTGCTCCCCGTCCCGAAGCAGCGTGACAAATTGATGGATCACGACTTTCACCTTGTCAGGATCGTAGCCGAGCGCTTTGATGCCGGCAAGGACATCGGGGATTGTGGCGATGTGGTCCGCTCCAAACACGTCGACGATGAGATCGAATCCGCGCCGGAACTTTTCCCTGTGATAAGCAATGTCCGGGAGACGGTAGGTCGGCTCACCGGTGCTCTTGATGATAACCCGATCCTGGTCAAGTCCCATTGCCGTTGTCTTGAGCCACACCGCCCCATCCTTGTCGTAAGCAAGACCCTTCGATCGGAATTCCGCCACGACATCGTTGATTGTCCCATCTTTATAGAGAGAGTCTTCATTGAAGAATACATCGAATTTCACTCCCATCCGAAGCAGGACCGATTTGATCGCATCGAACAGGGTGGTTTCGGAAACCTGTTGGGAGTCTGCGAGTGCTTCTTCCGCGGGGAGTCTGAGGAGGGAATCCCCTTTCGTTTTCTTGAGATCCTCGGCAATCTCGCGAATGTATCCGCCCTGGTATCCATCTTCGGGGAACGGGGCCCCGGGATCGAACAACTGACGATACCGCGCAAGGGTCGACTCGGCCAGTTTTCTCATCTGCCGGCCGGCATTATTATAGTAGTACTCCCTCGTAACGGAGTGCCCGGTCCA
>DATDRF010000049.1:0-27448 GCA_035291905.1 Bacteroidota bacterium | reverse complement strand
CGTAGCCTCATTCAACGCAGGGCAGATCGCGGCAGATGCTATGGAGGCATTCTTCGGTGACAAACTCTCGCCTCCGCCCCCACCACCATCTCAACGCGACCTCAAACAGGAAGAGCGGTGGAAACCTACGTTGACAGAACTTGCCCGATATGCGGGGAGATATTTCAGCCAGGAGTTGGAGACATTCTACGTCGTGTCACTCAAAGACTCAAGTCTCGTTGCCTATCATCGCGGGTTGGGGGACATTTTTCTGATCCCGGGGACAAAGGAGGGGCAATTTCAAGGGAACCAGTTCGCGCTGCAAAGCGTGCAGTTTGCCGCGTCCGGAAGTATTCTTGAAATGCTCGCAAGCAACGGAAGGGTCAGAAATCTGCGATTCAGGATAGTCAACAAAGAAAACGAATTCTAGACGAAGACCTCACCTCGACTAATAACGCTTGACTCTTCAGAGGCGGAAGCTGGAGCACTGGGGCAAATCCAGGCGTTAGCCGGGCTGATTTCTTCAATCAAATCGAAGCTGGCGCGGTCATCGAACGACTTACTATGACGTTGAAAGTCAAAGGGAAAATCTGGAGATACCCCGGGGTCGGGGGCTGGCATTTCTTCACCATGGGGAAGAGAATCTCTTCGAGGATCAAAGCCCTGATGAAGGGTCAGCTTCGGGGATTTGGCTCAATCCGCGTGAAGGCCCGGATCGGAAAGACCGAATGGAGCACATCCATTTTCCCGACAAAGGAGGGAATGTACGTTTTGCCTGTCAAGGCGGGCGTGCGACGCAATGAAGGGATCGATGACGGAGAGGTGGTTGTGGTTCGATTGGAATTGCCTTAGGAGGATCACGTGCGTTGAGACTTCCCGCAAACGTCACAGCGTAGGATCTCCAAAATAAAGTCGTCCGATCGAAAGGTCGGGCGTAGCTGTTTTCTGGGGGAATCAGAAACCTTCCCGATTGAAAACGTCTTTGGACGCTATCAGGTTTACCCGTCGCATTTTCTTGCGCAGGCGGGCGGCTGGTCCTTCGTGATCAACTTGGCATATAAATAGCGCTACCTCCCGAAGAGCTGAAGTCCGGAAGGTAGCGACATTTTGTGCCGGTCTTATGAACTATTTTGCCTCTTCGATGCTGGAATAGGCAAGGATCTTGTTCCCGCCCTTCTCAAGCAGCTTCCCTTCGATCTTCACCTTCTTCGCGACGAGCTTCAGCAATGCTTCATTAGCACCCTTCGTTCCTTTGGCGGGCACGATGGTATAGACATCTCCCGTTTTGTCATCAACGACGCCGACCGGAAGTCCGCCCTTGATGCATGCAATCGCACAATCTTCGTGTTCGGGTCCGCGACCGCCCATCATGCCGGTCGTGTAGCATTTCACATCGATGATCTCACCGGTGATGCTCACGTTGTTCGACGTGGATTTTGCATCCTGTGATTGTGCCGTTGCCGAAACCGCAAATGCAGCGGCAAGGGCGAAGGTAAAGAATACTGACTTCATAAGACCTCCTTCATGTTGTTTGAGTACATACTTGATTGATAGTTCAGCTTTGGAAATGTTGCCTTGATCCGCCACCCCGAATCATGCAGTCGCCGTTTGCAGACGGGCGGTGGTCCCGTAGACAAATCCGACAACGGCTCCGTATACGACGTGTCCCATCAGACTTCCCATCACCATGAGGATCGGTGCGGGAGTATTGACTGCAAAAACTCCGGCTCCCATCATCGGACTAACCAGAATCTGCGCCATGAACCAGGGAATGAGTCCAAAAAGAATACCTTTGACGACCGGTCTGCCCGGGAGCTTTGAGACCAACACAAAGGCATAGGTCAGGGCAAGGAGAGTTCCGATCATGAAATGTGCGAGCCAGCCCACAACGGTCGGAAAGCCCATGAAGCCGGCAAGCATGTTCGGGATGTCCATTGCAGGCATTCCCATCAGCGGCGCCATTGCCGCGAACAGCGTCATAACGATTGTCCCTGCGATCCCCGCACCAAGAGCCTTGATGAGATTGGGTTTGTTCATTGTTTTACTCCTTGTTGTGAATGATTGATGGTTTGAGATTTGATATATCTTGATAGCTCTTCACTTGAGAATGAGCCGTAGAATGCCAACCGATTGTTGACAAAGGTCGCCGGGCAAACCATGACGGATTTGGCCAAAAAGACATCCCTGTTCATTTGCCTGTCATACACATGCAGGCTCAGGCAGAACTGGTCTACAAGCGACTCGATGGCCCGAAGAACCTCTTCGCATGAGCGGCAGTTCTTTTCAATGAACACTTCAATGACGTTGTTCTTCATAATCCGAGAACCCGGCTCAAGGTCGCTGTTGGTGGATTATGCAGGATGACCGGCTCAGGCTTTGAATCACATTCGATCTTAACGGTCGGAATGACGCGTCGTCCGCCGGACCAGTCGATTACTTGCTGCTCCCCGGAAGGATCCCGATCGATGTCGATTTCCCGGTAGGAGACCCCGCGTTCATCGAGAAAGCGTTTTGTTCTTCGGCAATCGCCGCACCACGTCGTTGAATAGACCGTCACGTTTTCCATCTGACCCATCCTTTCTGTTTCCTTGATGTAAGAACCGGCATCAAGATACACGATGGCGTCTGCGGGCGTTGTCCGCTGGATGACAAATGGGAAAAAGGTCTGAAACGGGACTACTGAGAGAGTTTTTGCAGCTCCGGGAGATGCTTGATAACGAAGCCCTGGCGGGAAAAATCGATGAGACCTTTGGAGCGGAATTCATTGAGTGTGGTAGTGACCGTCTGCCTCGCGGCCCCTACCAAAAGGGCAATTTCCTGATGGGAAAGATGCATTTTGATGGTGATAACACCGCCTTTGATCTTGCCGAATTCCTCCGCATATCGGACAAGGAATGCCGCAATGCGTTTATGAACGTCTTTGAAAACCATCTCCGAAATACGTTCCTGGAAACGCCTGAGACGGAGGCCAATCCGCTTTGTGATCTCGAAGTTGAGTTCAGGTTTCGTTTTCAGGAGCGACTCGAAATCTTCTTTCTTCATGGTGCAAATAACGGTATCATCGAGTGCCTGGGCAAGCTCTCCGCTCGTTTCGCCCGATCCGGAGAATGTCAATTCTCCGAAGATTTCACCCGGACCAATCACGTCGAGAATTATTTCTTTCCCATCTTCGGCCAGGCGGGAGATTTTGACGTGTCCCTCTTTCAGAAAGAAGATCGCCTGTGCAGGCTCATCGGGGAAGTAAAGAGGCTGCTGTGATCGGACGCTGCTCATCGAGGACATCTTGTTCACCTGTTCCATCGAGGCATCGTCCATCCCTTCAAAAATGTTAAAATGCTTCAAATACCAGAATTTTGACTGTCGGTCGGGAGTCATTTGTCGCCTCCATGACAGAAATCTTCATTCGAAGTTGTTATCAATAGTATAGTTCTATGATTGATAAACATCAAATACTTCAAGATCCAAATCCCTGAGAAACTTCTGTCAGGTGCCATGCAATATTGCCTTGTCTTAATAATTTCTCTTGCGATTTCTTCACTTTCTGGTCAGGACAAGAAAATGAAAATCGAGTTCCTTGGAATGAAGGACGGCTGTCCGAATACGCCCAAAATGTGGATTTCCCTGAACCAAGCGTTGCATGAACTCTCTTGGAACATCCCGGTTGATTCACTCGACGTGAACGAACTATCGAAGAAGCGGGATCTGCGTGCAAGTTTTGGATCACCGACAATTCTCATCAATGGAGAAGATCTTTTTGGTGTTTCTCCTGAGACTTCTCTTGAGCCCGCGTGTCGATATTATCGTGGTGGCGCACCAGGAACCAAAGAAATCGTGGCAAGACTCAAGGCAATCAAACGATGAATCGGGGGGTTAGGGCGGCACGGGCAATTCATGAGCCTATGAAGATTGCGGGGAATGCTGATGGGCAATTGTGCCCGGGAATTGCCCGGGAAGGAACACCCGAACCTTAACCGATCCAAGGTCGTCATAGACTTCTTCGTGAAATTCCCCTCCGTCCAGGAATATGCCGCCGGCCAGTTGATGGAATTCTTCAGTCATAAGAACATATTCATGATTGACAATCGAGTTCTTAAGCAATCGATGAACTACGATAACATTCTCTCCCGATAGTTCTTCAAATTGGCGGATGTTCCTGATGGCGATTTCTCCGGCATGCAGGACTACCTTCAGCTGAAGTTTCCGAACGCTTTGACATGCATCGCAAGAGCATGATTGCCGTTTTGTGGCGATTTCAGAAGTCTTGCTGTCGAAGACGTCAAAGAATCTGGAAATCTGCCGGGTGACATCCCTGGCGCCACTTGATGGGTCGCGGCTGATGTCTGAATAGAGCAGCGTGGCGTCTCCCTCAACTTTGTTCAGAATGAGCGGAAATTCTGCCTCATCGATCACCGATTCCAGCAGCTCGGAAACAATTTCCGTGGCATGGAGGAGGCTTCTCCTGTTGAATTTGATAAACTCCGTGTAGCTGCTGATGTCGGCAATAACAAGAGCGGCAGTGATGAGTCTTGGTCCCGGCATTGTTTTTCTCACATTTTGTGGATCCAATTACAGGCTTTTTGGATTCAGATGCAATCGACGCAAGGCAGTCCTTTCAACAGGTGAATCAAGTCGTTCTCGTTCGCGGAGCCTTCGTGGCGGGCAGCGATGTCCTCGCTCTCTCTTTTGTTGTTTGCTTTCTAAGATCGACCGATAGTGCCTTGAGTAACGTTCTTTTGTCCTTGCGGATCTGCCGGGCAAATATCCTCGCCTCAGCCGAAATATCCATATACTTATCCCCCCAGAGGATCACTTCCATCAGAAGAGGCATGAGGTCGATGCCCTTCTCCGTCAACCGGTAATAGAATTTCGCTTTGCTCTCGGGATGGTCCTTTTTTTCGACAATCCCGGCCTCCTCCAGAAGCATCAATCTGTCCGCAAGAATGTTTGTGGCGATCTTCTCCGCGGATTGAGCGAAATCGCCATAGGTGTTCTTCCCCTGAAACATGATATCCCGGATGATCAGCAGCGACCACTTGTCTCCCAGAATGTCCAGGGTGGAACTGACCGGGCAATCAGACCTCTTTCTTATTTTCATGAAAGAAAGATAGAAATTTCACTTGCATTTTGCAAGTACATTTCTTAGCGTTGCAGAGACGCCAATCCTCACACATCAATCGGTATGAATATGAGCGAACCGCAAGCACGTCGGGAGGCGGTCATTAATGCCTCCATAGGATCCATCTGGTCGGTCATCACCGACATTGGCCAGCTTCACAAAGTCAATCCGGGCGTTGTGAAGGCGACCGGCGCCATGAACAAGGAAGGAAGCTTAAGAAGCTGCGAAATGAACAATAACGGCAAAAAGGGAACGATGACGGAGCGCCTTATTGAACTTGTTCCCGAACGGAAGACCGTCTGGCTTCTTGAAAACGACACCATGGGAATGAGCAAGATGCTGCGCAATACCCGTTTCGTGTTCCTCCTGGAAAGAATTGACGAGGGAAGAACGAAGGTTGTCAATGAAACGCACTACGAACCTGCAAATCTGGCGGCAAGGATATTGAACGCCGTGATGATGAGAAAGAAAATCGGCCGGGCGCAGGATCAAATTCTCCGGAATATCAGAGCGTTGACTGAACGATAAATTCACTTCGATTGGCTCGCGAAAGGGGAAGCCTCATGAAAGGAAAAACAGGAAAGTTCATCCTCTCCGTTGCAGCGTATCTTGTACTTTCCATGGTCATGGTGTCGCTGTGGCATTTTGCGTTCTTCAAGGACCACTACGAGAGTATCTCCATTGTGAGAAGCGAGCCCCTGATGCAACTGGGACTTGTCACCATGATTCTTCAAGGGTGTGTTCTGGCATTCCTCTATCCTGTCTACAGTCGTCATGCAAAGGGATCCTCCGTCGGGAAGGGACTCACGTTCGGCCTGTTGATGGGAGTTTTTCTCGGGACCTATCTGTCACTTGCAGAAGCGGGAAAATACATGGTTCCCTCCGTTTGGGAGTGGATAGCAGTTGAGGGATCGCTCAGCATGATCCAATTCGCTTTGGTTGGTGTAGCGTTGGGGTTTATCAACAGCACAACGGAACCTGCGACGTAGATAACACGAAGGGTACATCATGGCATACAGTGAGAAGTTGGCGGAGAGGATCAGACAGTCGTTTTCCGGTGTCCGCAAAGTGCAGGAAAAGAAGATGTTCGGCGGAATTGCCTTCATGGTCAACGGGAAAATGTGCGTCGGCGTTGACAAAGAAGATCTGATGGTTCGCTGCGCCCCCGAAATGACCGATGAGCTGCTTGCAAAGAAAGGAGTGAGAATCTTCAACCTGACGGGAAAGCCGATGAAAGGATGGCTGCTCGTAGGACCCGAAGGAACCTCCAGCAAGAAGGACTTTGAACGCTGGATTGATATTGCATTGGAGGCAAACAAGAAAGTGAGTTCATCCGGAGCCAGGAAGAAAAAGTGATACAAAGAGAAATAACGCAAAAGGACAATAATGCAGGCTGAGAGGCCTTCACGCGATTTCCGGCTCCTGCCCGCCGGGCCCCGCAACTATCGGGACGTATTCTCGTAGACTTATCTTTGATTATGAAGAGGAGGACCCACAATGAACGCATTGAGGTATTGCTCCCTTTTTGTATGCTGCCTTCTTCTGGCGCAGCCCTTAAAGGCTCAGGAAGGCATCAACGGCAATCTTGTCAGCGTCACCTGGCTTGAGAAAAATCTCAAGAACCCTAATGTCTTGATCCTCGACGCATCACCTCCTCAGATGTACGCTGCACAACACATCCCCGGCGCCATAAGCATCGACCTCTTTACGTATGGTATCCAGGAAATTCCGAACTCCGGGATGGAACAGCGCTACCAGTCCTGGGGAATCAGTCCCGGGAAAAAGATCGTGGTGTACGACGCGGGTGGATCCATGATGGCCACCAGGCTCTTCTTTGGCCTTTATTACGACGGCTACCCCCAAAAAGATCTTTTCGTTCTGGACGGGGGGCTTGACAAGTGGCAGAAGTCCGGGCTGCCTGTAACGACGGACCCTGCACCCGCCCCGAAGAAAGGTTCCTTCCGGATCACGAAGAAGAAAGAAGACGCGAGAGTCAGGCTGCCGGAGTTCCTTACCGCATCAGGGGATCCGGCCAACAATGCCCTGGTGGAGGGGCTCGGCGCCAACTGGCATTTTGGAGAAGTCGCCCCCTTTGCCAAAGCCGGTCATATCCCCAACGGCATCCTGCTGCCAAGTACCGACTTCTACAATTCCGACAAGACCTTCAAGTCTGCGGAAGAAATAAAGAGAATGTTCACCTATGTGGGGGTGAGACCCGAACAGCAGGTTTACACCTATTGCGGGGGCGGAGTGGCTGCCAGCGTGCCGTATTTCGCCGCCAAGTTCATCGCGAAATTCCCCAAGGTCAAACTGTTCAAAGAATCCGAGATGGGATGGCTCGAGGATGAACGGGACCTTCCGTATTGGACCTACGATGCCCCGTTCCTGATGAGAGAAACAAAATGGCTGCAGTTTTGGAGCGGCAAGATGATAAGGACGTACGGAGGCACATCCATCAGCATCGTGGATGTACGGCCGGCAAGCGCATACAACGAGGGGCATGTCCCTTTTGCGCTGAACATCTCGGCTGACGCGTTCAAAGACAATGTTGCCAATCCCGAAAAGCTGGCTGAGATTCTGGGTCCGGTCGGAGTCGATGCGTCTCATGAAGCGGTTGTCATGTCAGGCGCCGGCTTGACCAAAGAGTCGGCCCTGGCGTTTGTCATGCTGGAGAGACTGGGTCAGAAGAAAGTAACGGTCTTCATGGATCCTTTGGAAAAATGGACGCAACCCGGTTTCGCCCTGACCAAGGAGACGACTGTTGTGGCTTCTCCAAAGTCCCCCGGCGACCTCTCCATACCTCCGACGAAATATTCCGGGAGTTTCCGCAAGGACGTGATCATAACGGACCCGAAGGGCCCCCAGGGACTTTATCCGAAGGTCTTTGTTGCTTCGGGCAAGGATGTGCCTTCTCAAGCTTTGGACGGCACAGTTGTTCATGTCTCATACACCGATCTCCTGAATGCCGACGGCACACCAAAAGCCGCGAAAGATATCTGGAATATCCTCACCAAGGCGGGTGTCCCAAGGTATGCGGAGCTTGTTTGCTTCTCGGATGATCCCGGTGAAGCGGCAGTCAACTATTATATCCTGAAGCTGATGGGCTACCCGGATATCAAGGTGTTGGTGATCTAACGGGGTGAAATCCTGCTCACCAGATCTGAATTGGAATGCGGGTCCCCGCTACGAGGTCTAAACTGGAATCCCAATCGGCAAAACCCGCCACAATGACGGCGGTCAAGCTGGTTGGGATTTCTGCTGTTGCGTGGTTGTCTTCATGCTTTCGCCCCATTGTCGGCCTTTTCCTTCACTACACGGGTCCTATTCGCCTATTGGATTGCGGCTGTCTTCCTTCCCTTGATTGTTTGGTTCGTTAAGAAGACGGATGAATGCTACGATGTACACTCGCTCAATATTGCTCAGTCTCCCACCCCATGACGGCATGAGGATGGATTTGTTCACTCCTCTTCCTCCTTGAGTTATCGTCTCAAGCAAGCGCGCGTCAGAGAGGGCACTCATGTAACGTGTATCGGTGAAATCTCTGGGTTTTGGATCGAGATTAAACGCGTTGAAACCGTCTCCCTTTCCCTCTGCACCGTGGCACACAGCGCAGTATTTTGCATAGAGATGTTTCCCTTGACGCGCCTCGTAGGAGAACGATCGAGCCTCATCGGCTTGTTGGTCGCTTGCTTGAGTTTGGAGAGTGTCAGCTTGCAAATGTCCTGCGTCTGAATTCACGTTCTTTGCAGAACAACCTACCAGCAAGGGTAGAATCAGGATGGCAACCACGTGTGATCTCATAATTGGACCTGCTTATGGAACTGTTGTTTCACGCCTATCAAAGATCACCGAAAGGAAATATTCCCATCAGGAACTATCTCTCCGCCCTCGAGCGGCCTCCCATTACTGATTCGACGCTTTTTCGCAGCGCAGGAACATGCGCAAACAGTTCGGCAAAATGCGTCTGGTGGATGGTGAGCGTTCGTACTTCGGTGAATGCTCGGACGGTCGCACTCCTGGGGGTGTTACGCAACAGCGCCATCTCGCCGAAATACTCCTCGGGCCCTAGTCGCGCCAATACCATCGCTTTTTTGTCTCTTTCTTCTCTCACGACTTCTACCTCGCCCTCAATGATGACATACACGCGATCTCCAATCTCACCTTGCCGAAAGATGATCTCACCTTGTTTGAATCGCTTTTCAACCACACTCTCAAGGTTGGCCCTGATATCCCTTACAATGACATAGACATAGATAACAATCCCTAGAAGAATGAACAGTTGTCCGATCAACAGGAATAGAACCATTGTGTAAGGGGTCGAGTACAGCACGTAGATCAACGCGGTCAGCAATCCCCCGAGGCTTGCCACTCCTGCCACTATCAAATGTCTCTTGTGGCCATAGAACAGTTCGGTTTCCGTCATTGCCCGCTCCTTTCCTCTCCGGGAGGATGAGCCAGTTCGTGACAAGTCAGACAAGACATCTCATTTTTCAAGACCGATTCCAGGACCCCTTCGTGGGCTTCCGGATCGTTTCTTGGTCTGCGAAACAATGCTGACTCCGCGTGACAGTTCAAACAGATAGAGAGGTCATAGGGGTGTCTCATTCGGATCGGGAGCCTATACGTGCGGAACGTATATCGATAGACGTGCTTCAAGCCGTCCATCTTGGCCTCTGCGGTTCCAAAGATCCCGTAGTCCGAGTGACAGGTCCAGCAGTGCTCGCGCTGGATATACCGATTCCGATAGTGAAGGGCGGCCAGCGTTGGGCTGCTCATATTGTTCATGTCATCGAAAAACGGATCCATCGTGTGGCAGGAATTGCAGAACGTCACATCTTTGGATTGTTCAAGCCCGACGCCGATGCTCACAAACAGTGCCGGAATTGGCAGAACACAGATGCCGACGAAGAGGAACCATTTCGCTCGGTGCTCCATTAATCTGTGACGATGAAAGATCAGAGTATGAAGGATCAGCGTGATTGCAACTACAATCATGAGCAAAGCGATTCTCTTGGCCCAGACGAGCGCGATATCTTGTGGCGGTACAAACTCTACCTCTTGCTGTTGAGCGAAGACTGTAACAGCCAGCATCAGGAGTTGTATCATGACTGTGCACAGGCGTCTTACGACAATATGAGTTTGGCCCATTGTGCTATTTCCTTCGGCATGAAGAATTCATGGTCGAAAATCGAATCGATCTGCACAGCATCCATTGACGGTCATTTTCCATGCCTCCAACGCGCAAATCCTGGCTTCTTGATGCCCTCCAGAAGCCATCTTCACTTTAAACTCATTAAGAAAGCAGCCAATGCTTCAGCGTCGTCGTCGGTCAATTGATTGTCTGGTTCTATCGACTCAGGCTTCAACGCTTGGGGTTTCTTGAGCCAATAGAAAATCCAGCCCGGCTTGAGACGTGCAACAACCTTATCAAGGGGAGGCCCAACGTATCCGCCTTTGAGGCCGATTTGATGGCATGCTTGGCAGCCGTATTTTTCGTAGTAAAGAATTCTTCCTTTGGCAATTCTCCCTTGATCGACCTTGATGCTGCGCTCCAAAGTGTCCGCAATGAAAACCTTTTCCATATAATCAGCTGTGGCCTTGATTTCTGTATCTGACAGAAAAAGATTCGGCATCCGCTCGGTTAGAATCGGTCGAAGGGAATAAGGGATTTTGAAGTAATCTTCGATCCACTTTCTCCGCGCTTGACTGCTTTCCAGTGTCAGGTCGGTTGCAACAAATCGTCCACGGCCAAACATTGTGTGGCAGGCAAAACAGGCCAGATCGTCTGCAAGCTTGCCGAACTCCCCTTGCGGCGCGTATGTGCTGGATGGTTTCGGAAGGACTTTGAGTTCCTCCGGGATAGACTCCTTCGTGTTGCCTAACAACGCCACGGCAACGGCACGCGATTCTTCGTCCGTAAAATCATACTTCGGCATTTTCATTGAAGCCAGAAATACCCGTGGATCCTTCAGTTTCGTAAACAGATACAGCGGAAGGGTGTGCTCAATGGCGGCTTTGCCGAAATCGATTTCATACTGCTTCTTGTCGCCGATGGAAACAAGTTCCGGTCCCATCTCTTCCGCTTTCTTCATGCCTCCAAGTTCGTGGCAACCGCTACAGTTGTATTTCTTGAAGAGTGCCAAACCTTTCTCGTAATATGCTGGGTCCGGGGAGCGGGGAGGTGCATCTTCCATTTCGTAATCAATAAACTCGCTTTGGATATAGGCCGTCACCGCCTGGAGCTCGTTTTCCTTCAACCGGTACCTCGGCATCTCGACGCCCGGCTGAAGCCGCTTAGGATGCTTGAGATAATTGTAAAGCCATTGCAGGTTTACCTTGCTGGCGACCTTGCCCAAGTCCGTTGCAACATAGCCACCTTTTTCATTGATGGGATGACAGCTGATGCAGCGAGCCTCGCGGAACCGGGTTGATCCAAGCTCCACGAGCTCGTCCCGGGCGGATGATGAAGCAGCGGAAAGTTTTTTGGGAATCGGCTCGAGCGTTGCCTCCGACGGAAACGATTTGAATGTCATAAGGAAATCTGCCAGAAGATCTGCCTCCTCGTCGGAGAGAAGGAAGTTGGGCATTTTCGCTTTTGCAAAATAGCTTTTCGGATTTTTTAGCCAATGCACAAGCCAGTTTCGATTTACTTTCGAGCCAATCCCGTCAAGACTCGGCACCCATTGTTTTGAATGGCCTTCCAGCTTGTGACAACCGATGCAATTGGACTCCTCGATGAGCTTGCGTCCCAAAGTAAGGATTGGGGCTTGAGGAACCTTTGGTTCTTTGTGGCACTTGCCACAGGATGCTTCCATATACTCCTTCGGAAAAATCGGCTTGTCCCAGTACTTGACTCTGCCGAGCGATTCCTTAGAGGATGTTGCGGGACCCTGACCTTCGTGGCATATGGTGCAGCCGAAATCTTCAAAATCATGATGGATGTGGGGATGCGAACGGAAGGGCTGCTCGCTTTCTGCGAGGAGCTTCTCTTTCAACCCCAGGTGGCACGTGACGCAACGATCGACCCTGTCCAGTTTTCTCACCCAAATTTGTTTAATCCCAATGTCCGCAATCCTCGTGCGCTGCGGCAGCTCGCTAACGAGACGGTTGTATTCATACTGGTACCGTTTCCACTCCTGGAAATAATCCTTGAATGGAGATATGGCAAGCACAATGAGAAAAATGACGCTTGATATCGCAAAATATATTCTACCCTTGTTCATGACTTTCGGATTGTCACCTTCATTCTAATAGATTTCTTCCCATGGCCACGTCCAGCTCCATTCCGGACCTCGAAACAACGTACCGATGGCTGTGAGTACGACAACGATGACCACGAACCATGTCATGATCCACCACGAAAGCGGGCGTGACCCAAGCCAGCCCGCGATTCCGGTCTCCTTCCTTGAGAAATAGGGGATAAGCATGCATCCCACCACGAGAAGGGTGGGGATGAGCATCGCGTAAACCTTGAAAAGCAGAAGTACGAGAGAAAGAAAACTCCCGGTCGCCAGAAGCACGATGAAAGTTTCCGTGACGTTTTCTTTCCACAATCCTTCGCGTTTGATGTTAACTCGGAAATAAGGAACCACAATCAATGCAACCACAGCGAGTGCGGGAAGAATGACACCGCCAACAACGGGCGGAAAGTAGTGCAACAATTCTTGCAGCCCCAGAAAGTACCAGGGAGCTTTTGCAGGATTAGGGGTATGTCCGGGATTCGCAATCCACTCAAGAGGTGCATCGACAAGGAGCGAAACAAGAGCCAGAACGATTACCATCACTTCAAAGGCAATGATTTCCTTGACTACGAGGTTCGGAAAGGTCATCGCCATTTCTTCGTCTTCTTTGCTGACCCTCGCAGCGGTACGAGCTTTTATGAAAGCGATACGCTTCGGGACCTTCTTGGCATCCGACGAAGCTTCGACGCTGATATCTTTCTGCATGTTGTTCTTTCACTATTCTTTTTGCAACGATGTAGCTAAACTTCACCCTCTTCAGGACATTGCCTCGACGAAGCAAGAGGGATAGTGTATTCCCCGTCCGAACGTGTGCGTTGCGACGAAAGCACCCTTAAACGTGTGGTGACCACTTCCTTCTTGTCTGAACGAGGATCATTCGCCTCGTTCTTGAGATACGCAATGAGCCCGGCAACTCCATCGATTTGAAGGGTGATCAAATGGAGAATTACACCAGACCTCTGTATCTACAAACTTAGTGCCGCTACCAATAAGCAATATTGTGTTTTTGTACGATGAGAAGTGCCGATTGGAGCGGCACTACTGCCTTTTTGCGTATTCATGAGACACAGGCACAAGATCTCTTTCTATGAGCCAGAGGCTCATGCGCTTTTGGCGCAGAAGTGACACTAGCTTCCGTGTTTTCCCTCAAAGGATGGGACATTAAACTCAATCTCTTTCTCAAACATATGTTGGATCCGATCCAAGCGGCTGCCAATGATCCTTGCGAAGTTCCGCATCAAGATATACCCCACATGAGGCCTCTTCGCACATATGGAAATCATGTTTTTCCCCCCTATCTCGATTAACTCACTGTCTCCATCACAGTATGCCGACAAGGTGAACCTGTGAGGCTCAACGAGTGCGGACCAGCCAAAAATATCTCCTGGACTTATCTTGTCCACTACAACTTCCTCATCTGCCAGAAGAATGGAAATCTGAAAACTAAGGTGCACATTGCCTGAACGAACGATGTAGAAATTTTCGGCGCTGTCCCCCCTGCCGAAAATCTTAGCTCCTTTCTTGTGTGTCACGATCTTGCAGGTTTTTGAAATTTGCACCAGGTCATTCCCAGTTAGGCCGCTGAAAAAGTATATGCCGCGTAGCATATTAGCATCTATCATCATCATTATCCTTTCGCTTTCTAGACTCCTCCATCTTTTCGCACCCTCCAAAAATGAATGCCCATGAACACAACGGCAGCGACTGGAACAATGAAGCAATGCAAAACGTAGAACCGGACGAGTGCATTTTCACCTACAACATTCCCTCCCAGCAGGAGAAATGAAATCTTGTCGCCCATTCCAAAGGGCATGGCGCGCACCATGTTCGTCCCTACTGAGATTCCCCAAAATGACAATTGATCCCACGGCAAGAGATAACCGGTGTAACTCAGCAGAATTGTCATCACAAGCAAAATCACACCTATGACCCAGTTGAACTCCTTGGGAGGCCGATAAGACCCGGTATAGAAGACCCTCAACATGTGGAGAAACACCACCGCAACCATTGCATGTGCCGCCCAGCGATGCATATTGCGCAAGAACTGTCCCGATGACACGACGAATTGCAGATCCTTCATATCCCAGTACGCTTGAGGCGCAGAGGGACGATAATACAGCATCAAAAGCGCTCCCGTCATCGTTAGTACGATAAAGAGCCCTAATGAAAGCCCCCCAAGTCCCCACGTGTAAGTGAACCTTGTTGAGCGTTTGCGCACTTTTGTGGGGTGGACATGCAGGAAGAAGTTGTAGAATACCATCTCGGCCCGGGTACGGTTGGATTCCGGAAGCCCATGGCGAAATATCGAACGCCACACCTGTGACCGAAACAACTGCCTAAACATTCTTTTCAAGGTCAATCACCAAACCCTTCGTTTGCGCTCTCCAGTTCCAATTTCAACTCCTCTACGACTTCAACGATCATTGGGAAGTACCGATCAAGCCCGCAGTCGACATGCTGACGGATCATGCACGTTCCGTCCGATGTCTGATGTTTGCAGGATGCGCAAACGTTGCTTCGCAGCGCTTCCACATATGCTTCGAGCTTCTGAGTTTGCACTGATAGGATCGCCTCGACAATTTTCGGGAAATACAGTGTGAGGCCGCACGCTTCCTCGCCGCCCAGCCGACAAGTACCATGACCATCGCTGTCGACGCATTTTGCGCACACTCTGTACTTTACAGCCTCCCAATATCTTTCGAGCTCTTCCATGAGAACCCCTTCTCTAGATTTTGAGAATGACGTCCTCCCCGACGATAACTCCCTTGTCTACGATCAATTGGCCTTGGTCATCCGTTGTCATCGAAAACCTCAGCAGTGATCGGGGCGCCGGGCCTTCAATGAATCTTCCCTCTTTGTCGAACCTGCTCCCGTGACATGGGCATGCAATGATGCCTTCTTCAGATTTCCAATTGGTAATGCAGCCGAGATGCGTACACACGGCTGAAACCGCATAAAAGTAGCCCTCGCTGGCCCTGACGATGAAAACTTTTTGTTCTTTGTTCAGGGTTACCGATCCCGTGGCGAATTCTTCAATGCTCCCGGCCCTGAACTTTGACGGCGGCTCTCGCAGAACATTCGGCGAAAGAAATTGAGCTGTAAGGATCGCGCTCCCTGTTGCAGCAATCCCAACTGCCCCTCCGCCAACCGCCTCAAGGAAATAGCGCCGGGTGATGAATCCACTATTCTCCTTCGTTGCTTCCTCTGCCATGGTTATGCCTCACCATTATTGGACAAGCAAGGCTTCCGATGCGCTGTACCCCTCCATGGTGATACATCCCACCGGACACCGCTTAGCACACAGGCCGCATCGAATGCAGATATCTTCATCTTTGATCATGACGGCGCCGATTCCAGAATCGTTTCCGCCTTTGACGAGGATATCGAACTCCTTCTCGATCTCCGAAATGAGTGTTTCGTTGGCCTCGATCCTGTCGAGGGACACCAACTCGATACAATTCTCCGGACAAATGTCCACGCAGCCCCCGCAGAGAATGCACTCAGTTCCGTTTTCCTCCCCCCGGGGCTCAAAGACTGTGTTTACCCAACAGTGGAGGCAACGAGATGCCTCATGCTGTGCCTGATCTTCCGAGTAGCCTAGTTCCACCTGGGCCACTCCGATACGGCGATCCATTGGAAGGACAGGAATCGGTACGCGCTGAGCCTTTTCAAACCCCCATGACCGGTTGTACGCTTTTGCATCGTTAACGACGATTTCAATCTCTCGTTCGCGGATGGCAAGACCTACATCCGTTTCACCTCCCCCCGTGATATACCTGTGAATTGACTGTGCCGCCTTTTTGCCGTTTGCGATTGCATCAATAGCATTGCGCGGACCGAACGACACATCTCCACCCGCAAAGATGCCCGGGGCGCTCGTGGCTAACGTTGCGGGATCGACTTTGATGGTGTTGCGGCGAGTAATCTCGATTCCGTCCTCCGGTTGAATCCAGGACAAATCGGAAGTTTGACCAATCGCCATGATAATGGTGTCCGCTTCCATGGTTTGTTCACTGCCGGGTGCAAATTTTGGATTGAATCGCCGTTGCTCGTCAAAAACCGAAATACAGTCAATCGTCTCGAACCCGATGACCTTACCGTTCCTTCCCTGTATCTTGCCGGGTCCCTTGCGAGGATGGATGTGAATGTGTTCCTCTAACGCCTCAGCTATCTCTTCCTTCGTCGCAGGCATCTCGTGCCAATCTTCAAGACATACCATATGGACTTCCTTGGCACCAAAACGAACAGCGGAACGGGCTACGTCCAGTGCTTCAGCGACCTCTGTCACATGTCCCACTTCCACTTTTTCCTGCCTGGCAGCGGTGCGGGCCACGTCAATGGCGACATTTCCTCCTCCGATCACGATGACCTTGTTCCCCAATTCAACACGATAGCCGAGGTTGACATTAAGAAGAAAATCCACGGCGCGGAACACACCGTCCAATTCTACCCCGGGTATCGTCAGATCACGGCTCTTGTGCGCACCTATGCCGACAAATAGTGATTTGTATCCGCGTTGTTTCAGATCGGAAATGGTAAAGTCGCGACCGATGGCGGAATTCAGTTTCAGCTCAACGCCCAGACTGAGAATTGTGTTGACCTCAAGACGGATGAGTTCTCTCGGGAGCCGATATTCCGGCACGCCCAGTCGCAACATTCCGCCGGCTACAGATTGGGCCTCGAATACTGTCACATCGTATCCCAGCAGTGCAAGATCATGTGCGCAGGAAAGTCCCGCCGGACCTCCTCCGATGACAGCCACTTTGATTCCGTTCTTTCTAACGGTTCTACCAAAGACCTCTTTCAGTTTGTCCAGGTCGACCATGCTTTCAACGCCATAGCGCTCGCAAACGAATCGCTTCAGAGCGCGAATCGCGATCGGCTGATCGAGTTTGCCTCTCCTACAAGCGGGCTCGCAAGGTGCCGCGCAGATGCGGCCACAGATCGAGGCAAACGGATTGGGACGCCGTGCAACATGGTATGCTTCCCTATATCGGCCCTCTTCAATCAGGGCAACATAGCGCCCTGCCTCCGTATGCACAGGACACGCAGCCATGCACGGGAAGTTTGAGTCCAGCCAATCGGTATGAACAAACTTGAGTTGGTTGGCCACGGCAGATTTCACTTCGTTCTCGCTAGCCGGTGATTATCGCTTTATCTCAAAATCCGCGACTACCTCTCCCTTTTCAGGCACTTCAATCTCCACCGACTGACCCTTGAGCTTCTCATGCCAGATCTTCAACGTGTATTTCCCCGGGGGTACATTCTTGATCTCGTAGCTTCCATCTTTCGCACTCACAGCGTAATATGGATTCTCGAGCACAACAATGTACGCCTCCATCTCGGGATGCACATTGCACAGCATGACAGGAAAACATCCGGCATCCTTGAACGAGTATGAACGGGTTTGCCCCTTAGGCCAGGTGCCAAGATTGAACTTCTCAGCGCATTTGTCCGGCGAGAATACATTGTGCAGAACATCATCACTGTTCTGGTAGTCAACGGTCGTACCGGCAAGCACGGGCAGGATATGTGGGACAAAGACAAGGTTTCTCTGATCCATGGTAGCATGTTTTTCCGGAGCAGTGAATGTCGCCCCCGGAACCTTGTCGATATGGACGACAGCGTCGCCGCTGTGTTTCCATCCTCGGGCCTTGACCTTTCCCCTGATACCGCCGGCGATGACAGCGGAGGAGACAAAGAAGGCTAAGAAGACAAACAGCGAAAGCGCTATTCTCTTAGTCATGATTGATCCTTTTCTCAATGTTGCGTATAAAGGAAAACATATGAACAGGCGAACAATCAGCACGACCTCCTAGATGCCGAAGTTAATTTGAAAACCGAACGTATCGTTCTTCTTGTTGGCCTCATCGAGAAATTTCTTGAACTCGAATATGAGCTTCACGTTCGCCCTCGCCATCAATGTTATGCCGGGAATTATGGCATTTACAGGCTTCACCAGGTCCTGGTCGGTATCGCGGTCCTCCCATTCGTAGCGCACCAATCCTATCAGCCACGGATAGAGGACAGCGTTCGCCTGAGCATAGTACACCATGGAATTTCGCTTCGGAGTACCGGTGATTCGCGAATCCATCAACATAAGAGTGCCGTTCAGAATAAAGCGCTGGTACCAGAAATCCACATCTCCGCCGAACACGGTGAAGTCCTCATCGGCGACGCCGGTCTTTGACGCCGTACCGGTATACATAAAGGCGCCAAGGGTCACGTTGTCATCGAGGAAGAATTCAGATGCATTGCTCCCGGCCCCCTCGGTTCCGCCGACTTCGCCAAGTCCACCGATCTTATAGGTCATCTTCCCATAGAAGTCCTTCTCCTTATTCATGTCGCTCAGACCCTGTCCGTTAACGACGCCAACCCGGTAGGTAAACCCGCCTCTTTCTCCCGAGCCGTTTCCAGCACCCCACACCTCCAAACCGGCGTGATCATCCCGGAATCTCCAGCCGTTGCGGCTTCGGAAGCTCGCAACATTGTAATGATTGCGGGTCAGCTTCAAATGGTTTGGCGTGGGATCTGCATGGACCATTCCCATCCGAACGTGAAGCGCCGGGTTGTCGTCGTACTGGAGCGCAAGCGGAAAAGCAATTTCAAGATCGCCGGCATCGTTTTCTATCTCAACTTCGCCGAAAAACGAAAAGCTTTCTCCTATTGTCCCTGCGTACAAGATCTCAACTTCGTGCGGGGTTTCGAATTCCCACTTTACGTCGCTGAGGGCTGCATAGTTGATGCGGTTGACCGCCCACACCGAAACAGGACTCGTCCCCGGAATATCCGCGGGCCAAATCGCATCGGGCCAGACTTTCTTGTACGCCTCAGAACCGAGGCTGACCGGCTCTTCTTTTGTCATTTCGGGATCCGCTCCGGCAGGATATCGATAACCGTTGTTCTTGAACGCTTTGCCGAATGCATTGAGCATTGGCGCGGCGTAGTGGCATGTGCTGCAACTTGTTCGATACTTGCGCGAAAACGCCGGGATGGCGTAGCTTTCCACAGCAAACACGAGAACCAGAAGCGCCGTGGCGAGGAAACCGACGATAGCTTTTTTCATGTGACCTCCAGCAAACTGGTAAGTGGATTAAAAGATATGGGCATAATTCTACTTCGTCCTGATTTCTAGACACTTTCTCAGTGCGAATCGAAGCTTGTCGAGCTCGAGCGGCTTGAGGAAAAAGTAGTCCGCACCGTACTCCAGCACTTCCTTTTCGGTGATGACATCCGGGTGGCCTGTGATCACAATGGTTGGGACATGCGGATACGCTGCCCGCACCTGGAGCAGCAACGTGATGCCTGAATGAAGTCTCACCCTGATATCGGTGATGAGGAGGTCGATGCGCTGTTCCGCGAAATGTGCAAGAGCTTCTTCCGCGCTCGTTTCTGCAACTATCTGGCAGTTCTCTTTTCTGAGAAAATCTTCGAATGCGGAGAGAATATTCTCGTCGTCATCGACGACCATAACTTGTGGTTGATTCGCCATAAACTTCCTTGTACGAAGACAGACAAATCAATCGACGTGCCAGCGGTTCAGGGCAGCAGAAAAGGCTCAAAACAAGGGAAAATGCTATTGCAGCGGAAACTGTTGCGCGGAAGGTGCCAATTGTTGCTTGGCAGTATGAAAAGGAGGAATTGGCATTCGAAGAAGAGAAACCGAGGAAGGGTTCAGGTCATAGGGTTCATTGCCGGAACGACTCTGCCCGGATCTTGTGCTTTGTCATGAGCCGCTGGAGATTCTGTCGGGTCATCCGGGAAGCTCGTGCCGCTGCCGAAACGTTTCCCCGGTGTTTGGTAAGCAGATCGGCAACGAACTGTTTCTCAAATTGCACCAGAACGAATCGGCGGGACTTACTAAAGACGGAATTGAGGATGGGAAAAACCGTCGTGGCGTGAGCAGCCGGTCTGAGTGAGTCATGAAAAACGTCGACCGGGATCATTCCTCCCTTGGCGAGCATTACTGCGCGTTCGATAAGATTCTCAAGTTCCCGCACATTGCCCGGATATCGGTACGACCGAAGCCATGCCATTGCGTCTCTGGAGAATCCCTTGACCGACTTCTTGAGCTTGTCGTTATATTTCGATAGGAAATAGTGGGAAAGAAGAGGGATGTCATCTTTCCGATCGCGCAACGGCGGAAGGCGGAGGGCCACTACATTCAACCTATAAAAGAGGTCCTCCCTAAAACGTCCCTGCTTTACCTCCTTTTTCACGTCGCGGTTCGTGGCAGCGACAAACCGTGCTTCAACCCGGATGGGATCGTTTCCGCCGAGCCTCTCAAATTCCCGCTGTTGGAGAACGCGCAGAAGTTTCTGTTGAAGATGGGAGGAAAGGTTCCCAATTTCATCAAGGAAAATTGTGCCGGCACGTGCAACTTCGAACTTACCGAGTTTCCGTTCGCCCGCTCCCGTGAAGGCCCCTTTTTCATGACCAAATAACTCGGACTCCAGGAGGGTCTCGGGAAACGCAGTGCAGTTAATTGCCACAAATGGATCTGCAGCGTTTTCGCCGTTGCTGTGAATAGTGCGGGCAACAAGCTCTTTGCCTGTTCCGCTCTCGCCAAGAATCAGTACGGGTGTGCCGTTTGGGGTTGTCGAAACGGATCCGATGAGTTTGTAGACTTCCTGCATGCCGGTATTATTGCCAATAAGCTCATAGCGATCAACGAAATCTGCCTTGAGTTGCTTCCGTTGTTGGGAAAAGATAAATGTCGATTGGCCAGCTGCGAGAGCTCGTTCTGCGATTTCCCGAATCTTTCTCACGTCGAGTGGCTTTGTAAGATATTCGAACGCGCCAAGCTTGACCGCTTTGATGGCCGTCTGCATTGTACCGTATCCCGTGATAATAACAACCGGTGCGGTGAGATGTTGCGCTTTCAATCTCCTGAGCACTTCAAGCCCGTCTACTTTCGGCATTGAAATGTCCATAAACACCACGCTTGGTTGTTCGGTCGAGATCTTCTGGAGTGCTTCTTCTCCATCGCTTGCCGTGATCGTTGAATATCCTGCCTTCCGGAAGACCTGACGGAACGCAAAGAGGATTTTTGCATCGTCGTCAACCACTAACACCTTCGATTTATGCATGCGTCGTTTCCTTTAGCGGCAGGTAGATCCTCAACGTTGCATTTCTTCCTTTTCTGCTTTCAACGGTGACTACGCCACCATGAGCATTCACGGTGTGTTTCACCATGGGCAACCCGAGTCCCGTGCCATTAGACTTGGTGGTAAAGAATGGATCGAAGATTCGGTTCAGGAGGTCTCGCGGGATGCCGGGCCCGGTATCGCTGACTTCCACAAGGATACAACGGGTACCCTTTTTGAGAGTGATCTCTCGTCCGCTTCGCACCCCGTCGTCATCTTGAGCTTCTCCCATGTTGTCTCTCAATGTGAAATCGCGGAGCTCTTTCCCAAGGGTCGTAGTGTGAGTGCGCACGGATACAATTTCTTTTCTTCTCATGGCCGGCTTGTTCTCAATCGCCTGGGCGGCATTCAGCAGGATATTGATCATTGCCTCTTTGAAGTGGGGGGCGTCAAGATCAACGGGGGGAAGAGGTCCCCGCAGGAATTTCTCAATACGAATGTTCTTCCTCAAATGTGATTCTATGAAGGTGATGCTGTCATTGATGACGTCTGACAATTGCACTGGATGAAATTCCATCGGTGAGGGGCGTGCGAAATTCAGTAATTCCGTGACGACTCCCTCCATGTGGTAAATCGAGTTCAGGGCCACGTCAAGCGACTTCCTTTCACGGGAAGAAAGACCCTTCGATTCACGCTGAAGCTGCAGAATCATTTTGACGGAGGTGAGAGAATTTCTGAACTCGTGTGCAATAAGCGCGGACATCTCACCGGCCGCCGTGAGTCGCTCGGTTTGAAGGAGACGTTGTTCCAGTTGTTTCCGCTTAGTAATGTCGGTTATGATCTCGAGGATTGAGCTTACGTTGCCGTTTTCCTTCATGGGAATGGCGACATGCTCGATGTATCGATCGGCACCTGCGCGATCGGCGGTTTTGTCGATATGGCTTTCGGTATTGCCGGAGAGCATTGCCTGTCTTGATACGCATTCCCGACAGAACCCGTCTTTGCAGAAGACAGACTGGCAATCCCGTCCGCGGACGTCTTCGAAACGACATCCTGTGACGCCTGAAAATGCGGCGCTTGCCGCTTGAATACGAAACTGTTGGTCGAGCAGCACGACGGCACTGGGTACATTATCCAGAAGTGCCTGCAGTTTTGCTTTTTCCTCGGTCAATTGCCTTGTGCGATCCTGCACCATCTCTTGAAGTTTAGTCCGGTGGCGCAGGATCTCCCGTTCGTGCGCTTCAAGCGATCCAGCCATTACATTGAACTGCTGAGCGAGATTCTCGATTTCGTCGTGCGTTTTCACCTGCAAGCGATGACCGTAGTTTCCTTTGGTGATGACCTCCGCCCCTTGTTGTAGCATCGCAATGGGTTTCGTGAACTGTCTCGTGGCGAGCAATCCCAACCCTACGGCGGTGAAGAGGAAAACTATGAGAAAGGCGACAAAGGTCCGGGAGAACGCCCAGACAGGGCCAAGGACGGTCTCTTTGTCAAGGCTCTCAAAAACAAAAAATGGATTGGAGAAGGCATGTGGCTGATGAGTGAACGAAGTGCCTCGCGGAGAAAACAGGGGGCCGTACGAAATGATTTCGTCAATTCCTTCATCAATAATTCCTTCCTGTCCCGAGAGAAGCTGTGCAGAGATTGAAGGGGAATAGTCATGCTGAAGATTGTCATCTTCCCGGGAAGCAAGGAGTTTGTTCCAGTCTTTTTTCTTTTCAGAATGATAGAGATAGTGTCCGTCGCTGCTGACCAGAACGATTTTCCCTTGCAAATTGAGATGTCGCTGGGTCTCGATGACGCGGAAGAGATCCTTTGCAAAAATATTCGCAATAAGCAAACCATCCCGGCCTTTCGACCCAAACAAAGGCATCACAAAACCAATGACAGGAACACGTTCGGTCCTCTCGTGCGCGACTTCAGCAGGTGTGAAGGCGATCTCACCCTTCGTCAGGCCCTCCGCGACAAGCAGGTAGTATGATTCGAAACCCTGACGAAGTTTCGAAACAGGGGCCGAACGGAAGGACAGAAGACTATCACTCAGGGTTTGGCATTCAATTCGAAGCAGCTCGTCCCCGGCATTACCGATTATTCGAATTTGATAATAGATTTGTTTTGTCCTTGCGAATGCAAGGAGTTCCGATGCAAGCTGTTCGGTGACTCGTTCTTTTGCCGGCTCCGCAGAGCCTTCCAAGGCTGTCACGAACCGTTGGACAAATGAGGCATTCTGGAGTAACCGAAGGTCGCTTTCCACGCCCGTGAGGAAGTTTGCAGTCTTTTCCCGAATTGTATGGACATCGTGCGTGAGATTTTCGAAAGCGATCTGTTTCATCATCTTCGCGTTCGAAAACACTCCATGAAGACCTACCAGAGCAACGGGAATAACCGAGAGGCCTGCGAACGCGATAATGAGTTTAGCGCGGATCGACAACCAGGGGAGTATGTTTCTAAGGCGCGTCACGCAACAAGAGGAACGACAAACGTTTGGTCAGGAGCGATGTGGGAGAAGTGCAATGTCTATGCCAATCATGTGGAATTTTCAGTATTTGGGCAACAAGCCAAGTCTTTGAGAATCTGTCATAATCAACAACCGCAGCAGACGGTCTCTATCCTCTATTCCCAGTAGTGAGAATGCTTCCTAGTATTGATAAAGATGAATGCCGAGGGGCGGGCAAAAAATCATCTATTCTCTCTTTGGCTGACCTGCATTCATGGTTTGATCTCGTCCTTGGGGAGGGTCTTCACACTCAGGGGTGCGAAGATGAGATGAATCCTTCAAACCCCAAAAGCGCGGCTGGTATCATAGGGATGGAAAGTTCATATTGGTTGTCTTCGCGGAGTACCCGCTAATCCAATCAATGGTTCTCGCTCACAACCTGCCAACACGCCGGACAGTATTGTCTCATATCACCAGGAACAAACAATCATGAAGCGAACAATCATCGCGTTTCTCTGCATCATCCTGTTCTGTGCCACGAGCGAAGTCCTCGCTCATCCCGGGTCGGGTATTGTCGTGGACCGGCAAGGGAACGTCTATTTCGTCGACACAGGGTCCGGCGTATACAAACTCGACCGGAACGGCAAGCTCACGCGCCTTTCAGGGCCCGCATATCATTGGATGGCAATCGACATCGATGGCCGATTGAAGAATGCGACACTCCCGTACTTCTCGTCCGGTGACGCAACCGTCACGCGGGTTGGCTCCGACCCGACCCTCCTCCTCTCCAGTGACTTTCCGGTCGTTGTTGGAAGTGATGGCAGCCTTTACTACCCGTGGCTTCAGGCCGGCAAACAATTGCAGGTTTTTCGCCTCACACCGGCGGGAACCACAGCAGCCACGAAAACACTCCCCGCGAACACCGAGAGCGGACCGCTCCGGTGGCTGAACGGTACGGCAATGGGGCCTGACGGATCTCTTTATTATACAGAGAATAAAGCGATTAGGAGGATCACTCCGCAGGGCAAGCTAGTAACGGTTATTGACAGCGTGACGCTATCCGGGTGTGATTCGGTCCCTGAGGTGGAGGCGCATCAGGGGCCGTACTTCCGCGGCCTTGATGTGGACGCGCAGGGAATTGTCTATGTGGCCGCGACCGGCTGCCGGGCCGTCCTGAAGATCACGCCGGACAAAAAGGTGACGACCGTTCTGCGGACACAGGGCCCGTGGTCGCCGACGGGGATCGCGGTCTTCGGCAGTGAGCTGTACGTCCTTGAGTACTTTCACACTCCTGGTGATAACAGGCGAGAGTGGTTGCCGAGGGTGAGAAAGGTCGCTTCCGACGGCAGTGTGGTTACCGTTGCAAGCATCGAGCGATAACCCCAGGGACAATAGCCTGGAATCGAGCCAGGTCGGAAATCCGCCGAATCTCACAATAAACAGGCTTTTCATTGAATTTGGGTTCGCCGATTCTGAAGAGAATCGGCGTTTCTATTTTGTCTGCCCGGCTCCGGTCCGGACAAGGCACCTTCAAGGGCCCTTGCCGCGCTCAGGAGGAAAGAACTGGAATTCATTTTATTGATTATTCGTTGCATATTCACCGTTCGAGAACGGGAACTATTTTCCCCTCACGGCGTCAGTTGGACGAAGGTCTTTCATGCAACTCACCCAGCATCAACGAGAAGAGTTAAAACACCTTGTTCTTCCTCTTCTGGATGATCTTGAAAGATTCGCGCTTTCTCTTTGCCGTAGGGAAGATGTCGCCGAGGAACTCGTAGCCGCTACGATCGCCAGCGCGTGCGAATCCTTTGGCCGCCTGAGAGATACCACCAGGGTAAAGCAATGGCTGTTCAGGATTCTCAGCAATAAGTTTCTTTCAGACTGCAGGAAACAATCGAGGCACAAAGAGATCGCTCTTACGGATTCCCTCGATGACGGAATTCAACAATTCTCCCTCTTCGAGGCCGTTTCACAGCCCTTCCTGCTTTGGTGGGGAAATCCGGAGCGGGAGCTGATCTCCCGAATCGTGGATGAAGACATTCGGAATGCCCTTGACTCCCTCCCGGTCGACTTTCGCGTGGCCGTTGTTCTTTGCGATGTGGAAGGCCAGACATACGAAGAGATTGCGGAGATCCTCAAGATCAAGCTGGGCACAGTCAGGAGCAGAATAGCACGGGGCCGATCACTCCTCCAGAAGAAATTGTGGCACCACGCACAGGACCTGGGGCTTGTCAAAACCAAGGAAGCACGACAATGAAAGCAAACAATAAGAAAACAGTCAAATCCATCAGCTGCGGGCAGGCAATCAAACTCGTCTTCAGCTACATCGATGACGAACTCCGGGGAAAACATCGCGCCGAGCTGGAACACCACCTGGAAACCTGCCGGCACTGTTTTGACCGCACCGAATTCGAAAAGCTTTTGAAATCAAGACTCCGCGGGCTGAATGTCGGCGGCTCTTCGAAGAGGCTCCGACAGCGGATCGATACGCTGCTGGAACAGTTCTGATCGCATAGTACGCCGAGTTTCACAATGTGAAGGAGGAGCTATGGCAATCGTTGCGCAAACCGCCAATAAGGAAGAATTGCGTCGAAAAATCCTCGATGCCGTTCAGGAGATGTACAGCGAGGTCGCTGCCTGCCCGGCAAAAGGATTTCATTTTCCCGTGGGCCGGCCCGCATGCGAGTATTTGGGCTATTCGAGAGCCGAGCTCGACTCGATTCCCGCGACGGCTGTTGAATCATTTGCAGGTGTCGGGTACCCGTTCAATGCAAACGTCATCAGGAAAGGAGATACCGTTTGCGATATCGGGTCCGGCGCAGGGACCGACATACTGATCGCCGCCCTGAAAACGGGACCCGCCGGAAAGGTCTACGGGCTCGATCTTACGGACGCCATGCTGGAAAAGGCAACGGAGAATATCCGGTTGTCCGGGTTCGACAATGTCTCCGTGATCAGGGGGGATGCCGAGTCCATCCCTCTGCCGGATGGCTCCGTCGACGTCGTGACCAGCAACGGCGTCCTGAATCTTGTCCCCGACAAATCGGTCGCCTTTCGGGAAATCCGGCGCATTCTCAAACACGAAGGCTCCATCCAGATCTCGGACATCGTTCTCGGCCGGGACCTCTCGGAGAAATCGCGCAACAATCCGCAGCTTTGGGCCGAATGTATTGTGGGTGCCATGCCTGAAGGTCGGTATCTTGAACTGATTCGAAACGCGGGGTTCGCGGACGTATTGGTCCTGAACCGAACGGATTATTTCGAGAAGAGTTCGAACAGCTCCACGAAAGATGTCGCAAGGCAATATGGAGCCATCGCCATCACGCTGTCGGCGAGAAAGGCCTGAACGCTGTCTTGACGCCGAAACGATTCAAAATAGAAGGAGGCAACAATGAAAACATCTTCAGCAGTACGAAAAACGCCGGAAATCATTCTCTTCCTTTTCCTTTTGTCTGTTCTCCCATCCGTGCGCGGAACCGCACAGGGGAAGGAAGTCAAACCCGCGGAGAAGCTGCTCTATGAGAGGCTTGGAGGCGTGTACGCGGTTGCAACCGTTGTTGATGACTTCATCGAACGATTGCTCGTGAAT
>DATDRF010000048.1:0-8251 GCA_035291905.1 Bacteroidota bacterium | reverse complement strand
ACCTCATAGCTTCCCGGCTTCATCTCCTCGTTCACCAGCGTTGTCACTTCACGACCGACCGGATCTAAGATCTTCAGAATTGTCAACTGAGAACTGAATCCTCATGCCCCATCGAGGGGAAGGATGTTCATCATGGTCCCGTCTTAAATGTGAAGGAATAAGGCGCAGCAAGCGTATCGCCGGCCGTTGAACGAAAGCTCGGAAGCACGGCCACTGTGTACGTCGTGGAAGGCGCCAGAACTCCATAGGAGGAGCATGATGTGCCCCCCGTGCTCCATTGGATCGATGCAGGAGGCGAAATGGAGATCGAGGTAGAAAGGCTATTGAAATCGATAAAGGCATTCGTCTCGATATAGATGTTCGAATACCTGTTGAAACTAGTGTCCCCATTTGCCGGGGAGGCATACTGTATAGAAAACGGCCTTGTCACAAAATGCGAAACGTACTGATTCGGAAATGCCGTTCCGTTCTTTTCTTTTAAGGTTGGGGCAATTGTGATCGCATAGGCCTTGTTTCCGTTGAACCCCTTCCCGGAGTACAAGTAGACAGAACTAGAATTGACGTAGTAAGAATAGACCGTCCCCCCCACCGGAGCCGGCGTGATGGTGATGGCAGACCGAATTGTTGAGGTATCGAGCTCTGCATTGAACGAGATGTACACGCCATTTGTCAGGTAGGACATCGTACCACCGTCGAACGGATCAGTGTAGGTAACCCTGAATGGCGCCGTTGAGAATGAGGATCGGAACTCATTCGAAAGGGCGTTGCCGCGCGCGTCCCTGGCGCCCGCGTCCACCGTGATGGAATAGGTCTTGTCGAAATCCCACTTTGTCGCTTGATTCGCCGTGTAGAATGATGCAGAAAGAGAGTCGTAGGTATTTAAGTTCCACGAGCCTGCAACGGCGGGAGTTACATGTATGCTCGAAAGGAAGGCTTTAGGCACGGGGGCGTTGAAATACAATGAGGCATTACTGTTGTACATGTTGATTTCTTTGCTGCCATCTTCCGGATAACTTCCGGTCACCCTGAATGACGGCTCCGGTGTAAACGAGAATGAATGGGGATTCGACAGTCGATTCCCGTTGATATCTTCAATTGTTGAGTCCACGGTAATGGTGTACGTCTTCCCCACTTCGTAGGCTAGTGTCGGATAGTAGCTTGGATAACGAACGATCTGGAACTCAATCAATTCCCGGAATGGTCCGGCCGTTCCGGGCCTGGAGCCGGGATTGCTGGGAGGGGCACTTCCCCTGGCCCACCAATAGTAGTAATAATAGTCCTTTGCGCGAACACGAACCGGATAAGCGAAACCATCACAAGTTACGGTCAGTTCTTTGATGCTGGCGACATTCATATACTTGTTGAACTGCACGATGAAGTGGGGCTCGTTGGAAGTGGGACCGGGCGCGTAGATCTTGAATGGACCTGTGGCGTGGTTTGATGGCACTGTTGACACCACTTGAGGCTTGATCGAGGGATTAGAGAGGCTCTCCCGGCCATTCTCGGGTTGCACCAGTGAGTCTGCCTTCTTGTCGCAAGAGTGAAACGACAATGCTGCGAGCAAGACGATTGCAGCACGGACCACTGTGGGGAAAGAAGTGTTCATTTCGTAGTTCCTTCCAATAGTATTATCGGGAGCGAGTCACAGTAATTCTCGAAGACGGGAAGGGGTTCCAGGCCTGAAAATGCTGTATGGCCCACAGCCGAAGCAGAAATGTGGGAGGTCTGGTTCCTCCCGGCGTTGGAGATGGGGAGAAAGTAGAAGATTGCCCGATGGGAATCAACAGGGACGAAGGAGACTTTCATCGGGGACAGCTGAAGTGCCCTTCTTCCCGAGCAAGACTGTGCTATCACTTCAGAAGCAGCAGTTTTTTTGTCTCCGTGAATGCGCCGGATGTCAGCGTATAGAAGTATGTGCCGCTCGGAAATCCCGCCGCATCCCACGTGGTCTCATAACTCCCCGGCCTCAGTTCCTCATTCACCAGTGTTGCCACCTCATGCCCCAGGAGGTCAAAAATCCGAAGAGACGTGAAACCTGAAGCTTGAAGCTTGAAACCTATCTTCGTGCTCGGATTAAACGGATTGGGATAATTCTGCGACACAGCAAATACCGATGGCCTTGTCTCACTTATTTCGCGCACAGATACGATCGGATAGTTCTTGAAGAAATTCCATATTTCAACACTGGCATACACGTCCCTGTTGAAAGCAGCTTGTCCGTTAGGGGAGCCGGGCCAATTGTGACCTCCCCCTAGAATCTTGTAGAAATAGACAGGATAGCCGGAGACGCAGGACTGATAGCGTATCAACTTCGCTGTTGTCCCGTCTGTCGGATCGCTGTCAGGAATATTGACAGTATCTGCGGTTGGCTGGCAGCCGTTGTATGAAAGCCATTTGATGATACTTGAATCGGCATTTTGGTAGGCGGTTCCTCCTTGATAGATTCCGTCCGACGTGCCGAAAAACAATGCCAGGGGAATTGACGAGGGAGTGGAGCCGCGAGCATTGACATTCGGAAGTCCTCCGCTCACGGGCGCAACCGCCGCAAGGCGATGGCCGATCTCCGAGGCCAGACGAAATGTGAGAAATGCGCCGCTGGAGAATCCGCAAACATATACCCTCTTGGGGTCGAACCTGTAATTGAGCATCGTGTCAATCAGATCAGAAACAAAATTCACATCACTCGAATCGGTCCCATTCACATTGTCTACCCAGCAATTTGTCATCGATTTCGGATAGACCACACCAAATCCCGCCGTGTCTGCGATATTCTGCATGCCGATTGTCATTGCATTGATCGGATTACCGCCGCACCCGTGCAGGAAAATGACAAGAGGCAAGGAAGGGAGTGAATTGTAATTTTTCGGCAGAAACAGTACGTATGACCTTGTGGTCCCGCGGGAATTGAGGGTTTTCGAAAAAAGCTGAGGGGATTCGATCGGGGGATTTGACGATTGAGCACTTGATTCGACCGCTCCAAGGTCCGGTTTACTCCCCGGCGGATTCGGGCGCGGGTTTCCATAGATATCCACGGCAGGAGCATAGAGCTTGATGGACCGCACGAGCATGGAGTCTTCTCCGGCGCTGACGCAGGGGCTGTTTGTGGAAAGCGAAAACGATACAGTATCTTCAAAACTGGGGAGCATGCTGTGGTTGCTTTCGACAAAGGATCCCCCGCGAATGAGATTGTTGTATGCAAGGTCGGCAGCCCCAACAAAATCAACATTGTTGCCGGGATTCCAGATGATGTTGTTTAGCAATCTCGGAAGATTTGACCACGATAGTATACCCGGCGGACCTCCAAGTGCCTGGTTGTTGACGATGGTGTTGTTCACGAGTATGAGCGAACCGGTCCCCAGATCAATTGCCCCGCCTCCCGCAGAGGCAAAGTTCCTCGAGATGATATTGTTTCTTACAATGGGAAGACCGTTGGCGAAACCCAAACCGCCTCCGTACCCTGCGGGTCCCTCTGCATCATTCTCTCTGATGATGTTGGATTCAATAACGACAACTCCAATTTTGCTGGAATTGGTGGGATCCCAGACGTTGATTCCTCCGCCGACGCAACGTGACCCTCCGACGCTGTTGTCGATGATGATGTTATGAAGAATCCTTGCTCCTCCGGCTTCAACGTAGATTCCGCCTCCTACTCTCCACCACAGAAATTCCGGGTATCCGCTCAGCCTTTGGCTTCCAGTCCCATGAGTTATCGTAAAACCGATGAGCACGGTGGAGGTATCCGTCCCTGCGGCAAACCTCACCACCGACGCCGAATCGGCATGGCTTGGGCTGCCTCCGTCAATGATGGTTTTTGAAATGTGCGAAGTGTCGCCGTCAAGCACAAACAAGCTTGCGACAACGATTTTCTTCTTCATGACAACATTCTCAACAAACGTCCCTTCTGATACCAGCACCGTATCGCCGTTTGCAGCCGAGTCAATTGCAGCCTGAATTGTAGCCTTATCCTGTGGAACCCGAATTAGTTTCGATTGAGCGAAGAGCGACGATGATAGGACGATCGCCATTCCGAGACTGCAAATCCTGTTCATGATTCCTCCTCTGGATAGTTGACGCATGTTCATTCATCTGAGCAAAATCAGTCTTTTTGTCTCCGCGAAAGATCCAGCTATGAGCCGATAGAAATACACGCCGGTCGGAAATCCCACTGCATCCCACGTTGCCTCGTAGCTTCCCGGCCTCAGTTCCTCATTTACCAGCGTCGCCACTTCACGGCCGAGGAGATCGAATATCTTGAGTGACGTGAAACCTGAAACCTGAACCTTGAAACCAATTCTCGTGCTCGGATTGAACGGATTGGGGAAATTCTGACTGAGATGAAAGCTGCCTGGTTGTTCCGATTCTCGGGTCAACACGGAGGTCACTAAGCTGAAAACGGCGACGTTGTTTCGCCAGAAACTCAGCGTATCCTGAACCCTCATCTTCAGGTCAAGGGAATAGGTACTTTTATCCCCCGGAATCCATGTATTGGCGAATACGCCGTCGTTCGCCAGGCTATCGTCATGCGCGCCGTCGTCGAAGAGCTCGAGAGAATCGACCGGACTCTCGTCAGGAGACTCGAACTCCACGGAAAATGAAAGCCCTTGGGGGTCCGCGATTTTCACCGTCACCAAGACGGTGTCTTTCATGCGGTCCAAGGTACTGCGCGCCGGCAGGACACTGACGGTCGTTCCCGTCGGAAAAACGGGTCCGACCGGATTGGTGAAGAACTCGAATATCTCAGCGCTCGCAAAAATGTCCATTGTGAGAGGACGCTGAGGGAGGGGAAGGACAAGGCCCGGCCAGTTGTGAGCACCGCCGTTAATCCTGTACAAGACAACGCTTTGGCCGGAGGTGCAGTCGCGCCATATGAACTTCGTGACCGTAGCGCCGTCGTCGGGATCAAGGTCAGGAAGGTTTTGAACTTGAAACCATTCTGAACAGTCGTTGTATCGACGCCACTTTATGATTGTGGAGTCCACCGATTGCTGGTAGGGAGGCTTCCCGCCATATGGCACGCCGGGATCGCTCGTTCCGTTGAACATGACGACGGCGACTGGATGCGTAGGTGGATTTGCCTGCGCAGTCAAGCTTGGCATGGTCCCGGCGACCGTTCCGATCGCCGTAATGCGGTCGCTGAGATGAGCAGCCGCTCGATAGCTCAGGAATGCTCCGCTGGAGAGTCCGCAAAGGTAAACCCTGTTGGTGTCGATCTTGTAGGAGACAATGAGGGAGTCCAACAACTCAGAAATGAATATCACATCCTCCAAACTCTGCAGATTAGCATTATTTCCACTCGTCCAGGCTTTCATGAAGGGTTCCGGGGAAACCAAGACAAATCCCTCTTTGTCGGCAATATTTTGTAGTCCAACGGCAACGCCAAACTCATACGTGCCACCGGCACCAGTGAGTGCAATCAAGAGGGGGAGCTTTGTCGCTGTGGAATAACTCTTCGGCAGAAACAGAGAATAGAGTCGCGTCCTTTCCTGCGAGATCATCGTCTTTAGCCATTGCTGGGGGTCCTGAGTGAACGGGCTCGACGTTTCGAAGGCCGACTCAACAGCTCCCAGGTCCGGTTTGCTTCCAGTCGAATTTGGACGGATGTTTCCGTGGATGTCGGTCGATGGTGCAACGACCAGCATACCGCCGAGCGTCGCCGTGTCCACTCCTCTACTGATGCATGGACTGCCGGAAGACAGCGTGAATCCGATCGTGTCGGTAAATGCTGGATCGACATTGATGTTGTCTCCATAAAAGTTGCTGCGGATGAGGTTATTCTGAGCATAGTACTCTCCGGCCAAGGTACGCCAATCAGCCACCGCAATTTCAGCGCCGTCGCCGGGGTTCCACAATATGTTGTTCATCATTCGAATCGTGGCCTGTGTGACTCTCCCGCCTTCGGCACCTCTGGATGAGTTGTACACAATCGTATTGTTCACAAAAGCAACTTGAGCTCCCGCCGTGACAGCAAATGCGCCAGACTCAAACAAGCTGCGATTCATCGCAATGATGTTGTTCACGACTTCTACAGCGACAGCTCCTGAAATAATAATGCCGCCGCCATTTGAGCTGTTTGTTGCCCCAGCTTCATTTCTTTCGATGACGTTTCCGGCAATGCGTCCCGGGTGAGTGAGCGCGATCCCCGCGCCATCGGCAGACACACCCTGAATAGTATTATTGGATATCACGTTTGACTCGATGATGACGTAGGGAATGTTGGCTGTCGCAAAAGGATTCCAAATGCTGATTCCACCTCCGCTGGCATAGGTAGCGTTGGCCGCAGTATTATTGGTAATCGAATTACGGACTATTCTGGCGCCACCGGAAAAGATATCAATTCCCCCTCCCACGCGGTAGCTCCCACGCAGATTTCCTTTTCCTCCACGAATTGTGAATCCCATGAGAACAGAGGAAGTGTCTGTGCCAACATCAAAGGTCACAACGGCAGCTGAATCCGCATTGCGCGGACTGCTTCCGTCGAGAATCGTCCTCGAAATGTGTGAGGTGTCTTTGTCCCGAGCGTAAAGACTTGTGAGGATGATTTTCTTTCGAACGACGATGTTTTCAGTGTACGTGCCTTCGCCCACAAGAACCGTATCACCGTCCGCTGCAGAATCGACACCAGCTTGCACGGTCGGTACGTCCTGCGGTACTCGGATCAGAGACTGCGCGGAGACTGAAAACCAGGGGACGAACAGAATAAACAGGACTGAGGATATTAGCCGCGAAGCAAGGACAGCCACGCGCCGTGTGGTGAAAAAGACGAATGATTTCGGCATATGATTATCCCTTCCTTTCTCTATACCAATATCTAGCGGATCAACATGAGTTTCTTTGTTTGAATGAAGCCATCAGCTGCCAATCGATAGAAGTACACGCCGCTTGGCATCCGTGCCGCTTCCCACGTAACCTCATAGCTCCCCGGCTTCATCTCTTCATTCACCAGCGTCGCCACTTCGCGGCCGAGCAGATCAAAGATCTTCAGCGATGTGAAACCTGAAACCTGAACCTTGAAACCTATTTTCGTGCTCGGATTGAACGGATTGGGATAGTTTTGCCCTAGAGCGTAACTTGTTGGGAGCTTAGATGAAGCGATCTCCACAGCAGAGACTGAACCAAGGACTCTTGTGAGAAAAGCGAGAACCGTGTCTTTTGCGATCAGGCCAGCAGGAGTAAGGGCATAGCCAACGCGGTCCTGAATAAGAATATCAAACCCGTGAGGCTCATCCGGAAAAAGTTGAAGCTGACTGGCCCCCCCGTAAGCGATCAAGCTGTCATGAACTGACTGAACCTCCTGAACGGGATTACCGGCGTCAGCCGTTCCGTGCAAAAACAGAACGGGGGTGGTAATTCTATGAATATTCCCGATGCAACGCCCTTTGGCCACCTTGGAAGGGTCATTCGAGAAATAGTCCTGCCAGAATGTACCGTCGTATCGGTCATAACGGCCATACAACAGCACGGCAGCATCGAGGCGATCGTCCACCAGCAAGTCAGTTCCAAAGTATGCGTCATCATTGTCCCATGTGATGGCCTCTCCCCAGGTTTGGGCACCCAACGACATACCCCAGCCCGCAATCTTGCCGCCGGTGAATCCGAGACTATCAAGGAACCCTCGCATGAATTCCACGGCGGTCTTGGCTGCACGGGTTTTCGCGGGGTACTTCTCCAATGTCACTGCGTCCGAACCCGGATAGCGAATGGACATCGCGATATACCCGTGAGCTGCCAGCGTATCACACCAAACCTTGTTGTTGAGTGGGATGCCCCCCAGGCCATGAATCAGGACGACGGCATTTCCATTCAGTGTTTCTGGAACAAACATTGTTGCGGTCAGATTGCCATCCACGTAGCCCGGAGGCGTATAGACTGTGTCGAAGACAGTGACACCATGGGTAATGACCAGAGATGTCGCGTCATTCATTTCAAAGTCAAGGGTGTCGTTGATGGTCAACATGAAATCGACCGAATACTCGTTGAGCCGTTTGGGAATCCAGGTGTTTGATAGAACTCCGTCTGCTGCAAGACTATCACCGTGAGCCCCGTCATCAAATAGCCGAACCGTATCGACTTCAACCCCGCTTGATTTGGCCTTGATCTTCGCCGAGAACTGGAGCCCTGTCGGATCGTTAACTTGGACCGTAATCCGAACAGTATCTTCAGTGGAATTGATGACGGTGTCGGCGGTCGAGAGGCTAAAATTCATCCCCTTCGGTGAGACCGCGTAGCCAGTTCGAAAATACGTTCCGTCATA
>DATDRF010000047.1:0-3789 GCA_035291905.1 Bacteroidota bacterium | reverse complement strand
GGAATCAGGGAGGGCGCGATCACGTCGCAGGGGATTCCCTTTGTCTCCAGAAACCGCCGCAGGTCGTACCCGCAGGGCCCCGCCTCGTAGGCGCACCGAACGGTCCCGAATTCCGAAAGCCGCGTCGCCAGGCGGTCTTTCCCCTTCGAAGTGTTCGGCGTTTCCCATCGCGCGGCCACCGTTCCGGCTCCGTTCACGGCCGCAACGACGATGCTTTCCTTGTGGACATCCATTCCGATCCAGGTGGTAGAATTCGACATGACCGGTCCCTCCTGTATTGTGGCTCTGGTCAGGTTCGCGCCCGACTAACCTACGTTATTACACGACGGGGCCGGTCATTCCATAATGTCTAGACCTACGCTGAAAAACGTTAAATGAGACCTAGAGATATATTAAATCGAAGAAAGAAAGTTTACTTTATGATCGTGGGGATAAGTTTTTTCATATTGTTTATAGTTGCGTTCTTGGATAAATATTTACCTAGACCATTGTTCAATATCCTATCACTTGGTTCAGGTACTGTATTTGTGGTTGGTATAATATTAGTGCACATAGGAATTAAATGTCCGAAATGCAATAAAATATTGGGGTTAAATTTCGTATATGCAGAGGAAACACTTATCCATTGTCCGCGTTGTAAAACTAACTTCAATGAGGAATCATTATAAACATATGCGAGGTCTAACTACCGCTTGCAGCTGACGGCTCGCCATTGATGAGGCATGAGCGCCCGCAGTGAAGCGGAGCGTTAGACGCACTTTCAAGATTTTATTGCAAACCCCAATGGGATATAGTACGATCTACCGTACGTAATCGAGTACGATATATAGGGGGTGCCATGACGAAAATTCTCCCGACAGAAGATATTCGTTCTCTATCGGATTTCCGATCAAATGTTGCTTCGTTTGTCAACCAAGTACGGCAAACGAAGCGTCCAATGGTCCTGACCCAGCATGGACGCGGCGCAGCTGTTCTTCTCGACGTAGGAGCATACGAGGCGTTGGTAGAGAAAGCCGAATTACTCGAGGATATCCGGGAAGCAGAAGCCGAAATCAAGGCGGGGAAAGGGATCCCTCATTCAAAGGTGAAAGCAGACCTTCTAGCCCGGTTTAAACGATGAGGATTACATGGTCCTCCCGGGCCAAGAAAAGAGTATCGGAGTACGGAGATTTTAACGCCCAAGACAATCCTGATGCTGCCAGTGAATGGATAGAGGGGATTCTTGATGAGGTTGAACGACTTAGGGATTTTCCCGAACAGGGGCGCAAGGTTCCGGAGGTAAGGCGCGCCGATGTTCGGGAAATTTTTTTTAAGAGCCATCGCATAGTCTATCGTATTGAGGCAAAACGCATTGTCATTTTAACGGTTCGTCATACTCGTCAATTATTGGACCAAGAAGAACTTTAGTGTTTAGGCGTCTAACTACCGGCTGAAGCTGACGGCTCGCCTCTTTCTCGCTGAGCGCCCGCAGCTGAAGCGGAGCGTTAGACGCACCAAGAATCGATGAACACCAAGACGATTGACATCGCGGCTCCCGTATGATACATTTAAGCGTACGGTAGGAGGTGTCGCCATGGGTAAGGTTCCAAATATCATTCCGATCACCGATTTGAGGCAAGATGCTGCAAGCGTCTTGCGGCGTGTTCGCGCTTCACGCGAACCGATCATTATCACCCAGCGCGGCAGGGCTGCTGCCGTGATAATGAGCACAGATGAATATGAGCGGTCAGAACATGATAAGGAGTTACTGCATTTACTGGCTCGAGGAGAGAAAGACATTTCAGAAGGGAAGACCACGGATTTGGAAGCAGTATTGGCGGAGGCTCGTGCATTGCTGAAAGAGGGGTAAAAGCGGTGAAAATCCGATTTGCCAATACGGCCAGGATTTCACTGCATACTGCGATTAACTTCATTCATCAAGACAATCCAGCAGCGGCAACCAACTTTCTGGAACGGGTCGAGAAGACACTTCGTCGGCTTGAGAAGTACCCAGAGTCAGGACGACAGATCCCCGAATTTCCGGAATTACCTTACCGGGAATTGTTGATATTGCCGTACCGTTTTTTTTATCGCATCGACGGGAAAACCATATTCATTGTTGCCGTATGGCACACTGCACAGATTCCGACAGAGCCAAAAAAATAGGAGGGCGTCTAACCACAGGCTGAAGCTGACGGCTGCCCTGCCGAAGTACCTGTGGCCCCGCAGCTAAGTGCTCTGGTTCATAAATTCGGCAACGTATTTTTATCATGCCGCTACTCGAGACCCGACAGAAACGGTTTTCATCTTGACGAGGAGTCTTGAAAGATCTTGGCGCGTGAATTTCCACTCGAACGGTTTCGCGATCGCCTCGTAATGCCGCTCGAAGGCAAAAAGCCGCTCGCTGACCGCTTCTAGGGACGAAAAGTCGTTGGGTGTCAGTACCTTCCGCTGGAGGATGGAGAAGTAGATCTCGATCTGGTTGAGCCAGCTGGCATGGACGGGACCGTGAACCGGGACGATGCGGGGATATTTTTCCACCAGGCGTTTGACGCAGACAGCGCCGCGATGCGAGGATCCGTTGTCCATGATCCAGAACACGCGCCGGGCCTTGCTGTAGGGCGACTGGGTCATCACCTGGGTCACCAGCCGGTCAAAAGGAACGATCCCGGTCTTTCTCTCGCACCGGCCGAAGAGCTTTGCCCGAAAAACGTCGAGCGCCGCGAAGTACGCCCAGGCGCCGCGCCGCCGGTATTCGTGTTCGACCCGCATTGCCTGCCCCGGAGCTGGAGGAAGGGAGGAATGCCTTCTTGCGCGGGCTTGAATGGAGGTCTTCTCGTCCGTGGACAGAACGAACTCGTCGTCTTTGAGCGGTTTCCCCTCAAAGATCCGCTCGTAGAGGTCGAGGATGCGCGAGGCTTTGGCCGCAAAGAACGGATCGCGCGGAAAAATCCAGCAACGATGCTGCCATGGCTTGATCGCATCCTCGGAAAGCCAGCGCCAGACGGTGCTGTCGCTGATACGAGCCACCAGCCCGGTGCGCCTTGCCTCGGCCGCCACGTCGGACGTGCTCATCCTGGAGAGCGGAACCCCCAGGTGGGCGGGCAGTTCACACGCCAGGGCCTTGACGTGGACGACGAACTCCGGGGGGAAAAACCCGCGGGCGGCCGGGGCGGGGGTGCTCCTCAAGCCCCGCCAGGCGTTGCTCGAAGAATCGCTTCCGCCATTTCCAGACGATCTCCCGGCGAATATCCAGGAGGGTTGCGATCTCATCGGTGGAGAATCCCTCGGCCGCCAAGAGGATCATCTTGGCCCGCAGGATATGATAATACGGCGACGTATATTTCATCGCACGCCGCACCAGCTCGCTTCTCTCTTCCGGCGACAAGACGATCCGGTATGGGCTTTCTCTCGGCTTGGAGACGGCCATCCTTCGCTATCACCATGCCATGGTCCTGCGTATGTGGCAAGTCATAATACGTCGCCATATTTATGAAATGGAGCACTTAGCCTGAGCGTTAGGTGGACTAACAACATGGGAATGACAGGAAACACTTCCTGAAGGGGCACGAATGAGTTCTGAGTCGAGGGATGTCTGCCGTTGGCCGAAATGGGCGCTCTTTGTTGCCTTTCTGATCACTATTCCAGTTCCGTATATCATGTTCGTTGTTGGTGGTATGGTACCCATGTTCTTCATCCTCTTTCTTGCGATACGGGGTCTCATCGTGGCATTGCCGAAATTCACGGCCGAAGGGTTTTGGATGCTTGGGGTCTTGTGGGCACATGTGGTGATACTCGGCGGTCTCCTTT
>DATDRF010000046.1:0-12060 GCA_035291905.1 Bacteroidota bacterium | reverse complement strand
TGGCCGCATCGGCGGGCCCCAGGACAATGAACGCATCCGTCTGCATCTTCCTGAGAAGCTCGGCGAATCGCCTTGCGCGTTGAAGGACGGCCCCTTCTTCCTTCCCCTTGAACTCCAAGAGCACGATCCTCGAAAAGGGGGGATAGTCAAGCTCCTTCCGATACGCAAGCTCCTCCTGATAGAATCCCGTGAAATCATGGGAGATCACATGCTTCAGACTGTAATGCTTTGGCTGAAGCGTCTGAACAACGACCTCGCCGGCCAGCGTGCTGCGCCCTGCCCGCCCTGCCACCTGCGTGAGTAATTGAAACGTTCGCTCGGATGAACGAAAATCCGGCAACAGCATCTGTGTGTCGGCAGAAATAACTCCGACAAGAGTGACCCTCGGGAAATCAAGGCCCTTGGCCACCATCTGTGTTCCAAGGAGGATATCCGCTTCACCCCGACCGAACTGCTGCAGCATCTTGTCGTGAGCGCCTTTTTTGCCTGTTGTATCCAGGTCCATTCTCAAGACCACTGATGCTGGAAACAGCCGGTGTAATTCCTCGTGAACCTGCTGTGTTCCAAAAGACTGGTAGGAAAAATCGATTCCTCCGCACTGCGGGCATTTGGAGGGAGGCTTTCTGACAATTCCGCAGTAATGACACCGCAACTGTTTCTTTATCGAATGGTAGGTCATCGTCACTTCGCAATTATCGCATTTCTCGACATAGCCGCACTCGTAGCATTCGACGACATGGGAAAATCCGCGCCTGTTCTGAAGAAGAATTGTTCCTTCCTTCTTCTGCAACCGATCGGATATCTGATCTTTCAAGAGCTGCGAAAGTGATGTTCGCGGCAGGTGTTTCGGAAAATCTCCGCCCTTCTCCTTGACCTCGGCCTTGATCTTCGCATACACTCCTTTCCACTCTTTTGTCATATCCACAATATCGATCCGCGGGAGTTGCGCCGCATCGACCCGGGAGGGGAGCCTGAGAAGCTGATACTTCCCTGCGGTGGCATTGTAATAACTTTCTGCCGAGGGCGTCGCTGATCCGAGGAGAACCACTGCACCCGAACCGACGGCCCGAACAATGGCTACGTCCCGCGCATTGTATCGGGGGGTTGCGTCGAATTGCTTGTAGGAACTCTCATGCTCTTCGTCCACGACAATGAGCCCCAGGTTCTCAAGCGGCGCAAAAATGGCCGACCGTGGGCCAATGACAATCCTGGCGCGGCCCTCGCGGGCCATCCTCCAGGCGTCATACCGTTCTCCAACCGACATCTGACTGTGCATCACCGTTACGTCTGCCCCGAAATGTGCGCGGAAGCGCCGGACCGTCTGTGGTGTAAGGGAGATCTCGGGCACAAGCACAATCGCTGTCTTTCCGTTGGCAAGCAACGTCTTGATCGCCTCAATATAAACCTGCGTCTTGCCGCTTCCGGTAATCCCGTGAAGGAGGAAAGTCTTGTAGCCGGATTGAGCGATCGCCTCGCTGATGGGCTTCAACGCCTCGATTTGGTCGGCGTTGAGCGTTATCGCCGAAGGCGTTTGAGCCTCTTCGTATTCCGTCGTCCGGACGACCTCTTCCTTGGAAAAGGCGATGAGCCCTTTGGCGTTGAGAGATTTCAGCGTGGAAAGACTGCTGCGTGTGCTCTTCAGGATATCCGCCGCGGGGATCTTTGACCCGTCATGAGGCACAAGGTCAAACAGACCTTGCTGTTTTGGCAGGAGCTTGCGTTGGAGCCCGTGAAGGATCTCCTCGGCATCCGTCATTCGCTGGACGACAAGCCGGGTCTTAGCCTGCGCCTTTGGCTTTTCCACGTGGTCTTCGAGAACGATCCAGCCGCGCTGCTCCATTTCCGAAAGGATTGCGTGGATGCTGGAAGCTTTGGCTGCGCTGCGAAGGTGCGCTGCGGTATCAGGATTTTTTTCCGACAGGGAAAGCAGAATCAGGTGCTTCTTCTTTGCCGAAGTTCTGGTCTCTTCGAGGGCCGATGGAAGGTCGGTTGCGACGAGCCGAACGAGCCTCTTGCTCTCCTGGCCGAGTCCCTGCGGTGTGGCAGACCTCAATACTTCGCCCCACGGCGCAAAATAGTAATCGGCAATCCAACGGGTCAGCTTCAACATCTCGGCAGAGAATGTCGGCCGGGAATCGAGGATGTCGCGGATCGGTTTCAGTTTCTGAACGGAGGTCGAAGCGGGAAGCGCAACGATGACGCCGGTAAGGAATTTTGTGCCGAAAGGAACCAGAGCGCGGCTCCCAGGAACTGCCTGTGCCTGAAGATGAGGTGGGACGAGATAGGTGAACGTTCGGTCCAGGGGGACGGGAAGAGCGATATCGACAAGAAATTGAATCATTTACTCATTTGTTCATTTGTAATGCTGGGGAGGAGGTTCGCCAATGAGTCCCCGCCTGCCTTTTTGGACTTCCATCCGGCGGGCAGGAATGAGAAAACGATTCAATGAATAAATCCTTGTTGCATCCTGCTGACGGAGTCCCCCTGATCAAACCGTTATTGGATCTCCTTCTCAAGAATCTTATACACATCCTTCAAAGCCATGTTCTTCTCTCTGGCAATCCTCTTACATTCTTCGAACTCGGGGACAATTCTTTCAGTCCCCTCATTGACAACGACTTTCACCTTAACAGGACCAAGAGAAGTCTTAACTTCCCTCGAAGAACGGGGCAGTTTGAACCGTTCAGACGGGATGGTCCTCACTCCCAGCGTGGTAGTCTCTTTGAAAATCACCGCGTTCACCGCGTCAAGCTTCCCGCGCTCCGTGATCGCTGACAGAATCATACCCGGGCGCCCCTTTTTCATCAACACAGGGAGCACGAAAGCGTCATAAGCACCAGCCTCCATCAGCCGTTCGATGACATACGGGTATATTTCGGGGTTCATGTCGTCGATGTTGGCCTCGACGACGATCACCGTGTCGGTCTCGTACTCCCGATCGATCTTCCCGATCATGACGCGAAGAAGGTTCGGAATTGCCTCAAACTCCTTGGTTCCCGCCCCGTATCCTATGGCCGTTGCCTTCAGCCTGGCGGTCGGGAACATCCCCCTCGAAAGGGCTTTGACGATGGCAGCTCCGGTGGGTGTCGTCAGTTCATGTTGAATGTCCGTTAGAACAACCGGATAATCCTTAAGAATCTCCATCGTCGCGGGAGTCGGAACAGGGAGTTTACCATGCGCGCTCTTGACAAATCCGCCGCCGCCAACTTTGACGGGTGAGGAATAGACCTCGTCGATGTTGAAAAATTCGATGCAGATTGACGCGCCCACGATATCGACAAGCGAGTCAATGGCCCCCACCTCGTGAAAATGGATCTTTTCGATCGTGGAGCCATGGATTGCTGCCTCGGCTCTGGCAACTTCCAGGAAGATTTTCTTCGCCCGCTCCTTGACGCTCTGGGACAATGAACTTCGATCGATGAGTTCGTTGATGTCTTTCAGATGCCGGTGATAGTGAGGTTGATGGGAAACCACGACGTCGATCTTTGTCGCGACGATGCCGCTCCGCTCAATGTGCGACGCCTGCAGTTCGAATCCCTCAAGCCCGAGCTTCGCAAGCTCATTCGCTAAGGTGTCAAAAGGCATCCCGGCGCTCACAAACGCTCCAAGTGTCATGTCACCGCTGATTCCGCCAATCGTGTCGAGGTAGGCAATCATGATTTGTGTCCGTCGAGAATGGGGTTCAGGTAACCCAGAAACCGCTTCGTGGCTCCTACGTTCTCTTTCACCATCTCAAATGCAACCGCCCCGGTCTTTATTCTAAGTTGCGGGTTCGCAAACATCTCGTGCAGCCTTGCATGACACTCCGCCTGATCGTGAACAACAATCCCGCCGCCCCGGGCGGCCAGTTGGACCGCCTCACGCGATTTTTTGTGCTCCGGGCCGTACATAACGGGAATTCCGTAGACCGCGGGTTCCAAAACATTGTGAATTCCCTGTTTGAAGCTCCCCCCGACAAAAGCTACGTCGGCGTACTGATAGAGCGCCATGAGCACCCCCACGCTGTCGACAATGATCACCTGCTCATTGGAAAAATCATTGAGGTCCGAAAAACGGATCGCCCGAAGTCCCAAATAGGCGATCTGAACCTCAAGCCGCTCAATGGTTTCGACCGTAGGCTCATGTGGAACAAGGATCATCAGTGCCCCGGAATCATGACGATTCATCTTCCTGAAAGCGGGCAGAACGACCTCCTCGTCTTCTTCCCAGCTGCTTCCCACTACTAGCACCGACTTTCGTTTGAGCAGGGAGGGGGGAATCGGATGTTTCCGCCTCGCTTCATCGCTCCGTTGCCGCACCTGGTCGTACCGGGTCTCCCCAACGACCCTGATTTCTGTCGCCTTCAGATTGAAACGGTTGAAAGAAGCTGCATCTTCATTTGAAACAGTCAGAATTGACGTGAGGGACTGGTACACAGTCTTGTGGAAGCTCTTGAACGGCCACCAGAGGCGGGCTGAATTTGCCCTTAAGGTGGCGTTGGCAATGAAAATGGGGACGTTTCTTTTGCGCAGTTCCCATACATGGTTGGGCCATGCGTCGTACCGGACAATGACGGCAACGTCGGGCCGGACCAAATCCAAAAACCTGCGTGCGTTGGAGGCGCTGTCGAAAGGGATATAGGCGATCAGGTCGGCAAGCTTGTAATTCTTGGAGTGTTCGTATCCCGACGGAGAGAAGAAAGTAACAATAATGTCAAGATTGCTGAACTTCTTTCGCAGCGCTGCGATGATCGGCTTTGCCTGCTCGAACTCTCCTAAAGAAGAAGAATGGAACCAAATGCGCCTCTTCCTCTTTAGCTTCCCGACGTTCTCCTCAAGGCGCTCGAACAAACCGGTTCGCCCGCGAATTCCGCGTCGGATCTTCGGGTTGAAAAGAGAGAGAGAACGGAAAACGATCCAGAAGATCGGAATCGCTATTCCGTTGTAGATATTATACCAGAATCGTTGCATCACGTGTGAAGGCGCAGGGGGAAGAGCGGTCCTTTCGAAGGACGACCGAAGCGGCGAAAATGTTAGACAAAAATTGATGGAAATGCAACTGACCTTTGCCGCGCACGCGGCTCTCAAGAGAAACCAAATCGGTGGTTCGTCTCCTTGACTAAGTGCCCGATTTGTGCTAATATCCAAGCCATGGAACGCCCTCCCCTTTCCATTGGAGTCGATAATGACTAAGGCCCTTGATCGGCAACTTCAGGCTCTGAAGAATTCCAGCCTTTTCAAAGACCTGGACGCAAAGACTCTGACGTCGTTTGCGGAAAACGTCAAAGCAGAAAAACACAAGGCCGGATCCGTCATTCTCGAAATGGATTCGGAGGTTGACAAGTTGTACTTCATCGAGAAGGGGAAGGTCAAGATCACCCGGACCACACGGTTCGGAGAAGAGACCGTCCTGAATATTGTTGAAGAGGGAAATGTTGTCGGTGAGCTTGCTTTGGTCGATGGGAATCATCGGTCGGCCAGGGTGATTTGTCTCGAAGATTGTGATCTTCTTGTTCTGCCGAAAAAGACCTTTGAAAAAGCCCTCAAGTCCGAACCTGCCCTTACAGAAAGTCTCCTGAAAGAAGTATGTTCCCGCCTCCGCCGGGCGAATGACAATGTCGTCCGCAAGCTCGAGAGCCAGCGGGAAGAAACAGATGAAAGCACCGAGCGCCTCCAGAAGCTGATCGAGGCCAGCAAGAACATCAATTCAACCCTCGACCTGGACAAACTGCTCGGACTTATTCTGGATGCGGCGGTCAAGAGCATCGACGCAGATCGGGGAACCCTCTATCTGGTTGACGATATCAAGAAGGAGCTTTGGTCAAAAGTGCTTCAGGGCGAGAATATGGTCGAAATTCGTCTGCCTGTCGGCAAAGGCTTGGCAGGGTTCGTGGCAGAAAAAGGAGAAGTGATCAATATCCCGGATGCCTACAATGATTCCCGATTCAATCCGGATGTTGACAAGCGGACGGGATACCGTACGAATAACATGCTTTGCATGCCGATGAAGAACAAAGACGGAAAGATCATCGGCGTTTTTCAGCTTTTGAACAAAAAAGGGGGGGTGTTCGGGAAGGAAGACGAACAGTTCATCGATGCCCTTTCATCCCATGCCTCCGTGGCTATTGAAAATGCCCGTTTGGCGCAGGAAATGGTCAAAAGTGAACGTCTCTCGGCGGTGGGCCGAATGGCAAGCACCATCATTCATGACATCAAAAATCCCATGGGGACTCTGAGAGTCTACGCTCAGGTCATGAAGAAGAAATCGGGCAACGAGGAGGCAGCCAAACTGGCCGATGAGATGATCCACCAGGTCGACCGCTTTGTGAACATGACGCAGGAAATACTCGATTTCACGCGCGGCGTGAGTTCGCTGAATATCACAGAGCTCGATTTTGCCGAAGTGATGGAAAACGTTCTCGCCTTCATCGAGAAGGATCTGGTGAAGAACAATGTCGAGTTGGTTCGGGATACGAAGTTCAAGGGGAAGGTCAAGATGGACCAGGACAAGATTGTCCGCGTGTTCTATAATATCGCCAGTAACGCGCGCGATGCCATGCCACAGGGGGGGAAGCTCACCGTGAAAACCGAACCGAGCAACGGATTCGTGAAGGTTGAGTTTGTCGATTCAGGAACAGGAATGCCCGAAGAGGTGAAGAAAAGGTTGTTTGAACCTTTTATGACATACGGCAAAAAGCATGGCACCGGCCTCGGCATGGCTATCGTTAAGAAAGTCATCGACGACCATAAAGGGAAGATCGAAATCGACAGTGAGATGGGAAAAGGAACCACCATCCGAATCTTCTTTCCTGCCGGCTAGCTCATCTAAGAGGAGACTCCGCACACCTGTTCTATTCCGCCCCGCATTGCCGCGACATTTCCAACATTCGACTTAATTCCCTCTTGTCATTGTCTTTTCGATGTTCTTTCAGCCACGGCTCAGAAAGGAGTCACGTATGTCATTCTCACCCTTGATTCCCCCAGGGGAATTTCGCAGCCGCCTCGCCCGGTGGCGTGAGTTCTTTTTCGCACAAAAGTACAGGTTCGACCTTGGTCAGTCGTTTCTCGTCATCCTGAACTTCACGCTGTTGATCATTACCGCAAGCGATAAGTTGCAGATCTTTTTCGGCATCCCCCGCCTGCGGTCGTTATTGGTTCTTATCGTCCCTCTCGGCTTTCTGGGCGTGTGGGTCTTCGGCTATTTTATGGACAGAATTGTGCGTGCTGCGCAAATGGCGGAACGCCAATCGATAAAACGGAGCGAGGTTTGGGCAAAGCATAACGAACAGATGGATCGGTTGGAGTCGGCATTGAATGAAATTCGGGTCAGGATGGAGAGGAAAGGAGGGAAGCGCAAGAAGAGGCGAAGCTGATTGCAGGCATCAGAAAAGAGAAAGGACTCCTGACACGTGGTCGGGAGTCCTTTTTCTTACGAGTCCGAAACGGGTCTATCCGCCGATGCCGAGGTATCCCACCCCAACAGCCCACAGAATCCACAATCCCATCGCATAACCGATCGCCGTCGTTGTCGGTTTCCCCGTAACCTTAGCAAGTCCAATGCCGATGACAAAGGCCTGCCAGCACGCGAAGACGTCCAGCCGCGTCAGTATCCGGTGGACCTCATTCAGTGGGTCGTACTGTGAATACACAGCCAGACCGCCGCTCGCGGATGCAAAGACGGAGCCCATGCTGAGTTGCAAGAGCAAGGTTATCACGGCCCCGAGGACTGCAATCCAGGCGGAAGTCCCGTAGAGCGCGAGATAGGTCCCGTACCCTTCGGGAGACTTCAGAGCTAGTTTTCCGACAAGCCAGAAGACAAGTGCACCTCCAAAGAAATAAGCGGTCATAATGAGCGCGTATCCGATCGACCCGATGATCGTCATGATACCGCCCATACTCTCCATCTGTTCCTGTGCCATGTCGGCCTGCTGTTGGGTCAATGCCCCTTCGTCGACGCGCTGTTGAATCGCACGTGACTGCGTTTCGGCAATCTGTTCTTTCAAAACGGGATTGGTGAAGATGATAATAACGGAAACGATTCCAATGACAATCACAGTCAGCCAGGGGATGATCCAGAACTTGGTTTTCGACGGAGTCGCAGTGATCCCGTCGAAAGCTTCAGAAGGGGAGGCGAACACATTTAACAGTCTACTGCCAAAGGACTGGGTAGATTCTGTGGCGGGCTCTTGATTCTCCATGTACAATCCTCCTACAAAAAGTGGTGGAGAGATTCGAAATGCGGGGATGAGGCTGGAAAAAGGTAAGTATTTCTTGGTTTGCGAGCAAAAGGCAGGTTGACATTCGGATGAGAAAGAGATATATTCTGAATGCGAATTATGTGTAAAATTGGCAGAATCTGAGACAAAAGCTGCCCCACCGCCTTACTGCAGGGGAAAGATCCGCTCCTTTCATGAATACCGCTGAATTAGAAGAACAAAGACGTAAGGTCGAAGAGCTTAAGAAGAAGATCCTTGAGCAGAAGCGCAAATCCGGTGATGGCACTGAGGATGCGCAGAAGCGTGCGGAAGAGGCGCGCAAAGCCGAAGAGGAGGCCAAAAAGCGTGAGGAGGAAGAGGCGCGGAAACGTGAAGCGGAGGAAGCGGCCAAGAAAGCCGAAGAAGATGCCCAGCTGAAGAAAGAGGAGAAGCGGAGAAAGGAAGAGGAGGAGAAGTTCAAGGAAGAGGAGGCCGAACGGAAGGCCGGGGAAGAGGAGATCAAGAAAGCAGAAGCGGAGGCCAAGCGTAAGGCGGCAGATGCTGCCAGGCTCAAGGAAGAGGAGGCCCGCCAGGAGGCGCTCGAGGAGGCTAACAAGCAGGCTGAGATAGTAGCCCAAAAGAAGGCAGAGGAAGAAGAGCGTCGCCGGGAACTGGATTCCCGCCGCAAGATTGAGGAGGCTCGGCGAAAGATCGAGGAGCAGAAGAGGAAGGAAGCTGAGCAGAAAAAGAAGGAAGAAGAGGCGATACGCAAGAAGGAGGACGAACGGAAGAAAGAGCAGGCGAGGAAGGTTGCATCCGGTGCAAAAGCGAGCCCTGCAGCGGTTCAGGCCTATGTTTCAGCCCTCAAACAGGCCTGGGGAGACGGCAACCTCAGCAAAGACGAAGAGGTCCTGCTTGCTACCCTCCGAAAATCCCTGGGAATTACCCCCGAAGATCACGCCGGCCTTGAGCAGGAAGTTCAGCTTGAGATCTATCTTGATGCGGTCGTGAACGGATGGAAAGACGGCTCCATTTCTCCAGAAGATTCGGAGCATCTTGACGGGCTGCGTGAGAAGTTCCGAATTTCAGCTGATGAGCACCTGCGGTTGGAAAAGCAGGTCAGGAATGAGATTCTGAAGCAGCGGGCGTAAGCGTTGATTGATAGGCCATCGCCTGAAGAGCGATGATCCGCTTTTCGATGGGGGGATGTGTACCGAACAGTTCAGCAGTAAACCCTTCCTTTGCATTAAGTGACCTCCCCAACGGATCCGCAATACACAGATGGGCCGCACCGCGCTTGATTGACGCCGTCGGCTCAACCGCTCCCCCGATCTTCTTAAGAGCACTTGCAAGCCCCAAAGGATTTCTGGTCATTTCGGCACCCGAGGCATCCGCAAGATACTCCCGTTTTCTCGACACGGCCATTGCCATCATCTGCGTGATAAGTGGAGCCAGAATGATCCCGACAAGCCAGACAATCATCAGAAGGGCTCCAAGCTGACCCGACGATTTCGAACTCCGTTTTCGCCCCCCTCCGTACCGTAGCGAGCGCATCGCGCCATCAGAGAGCAGCAAGACGGCTCCCATGAGCGCTGCCACGACAGTCATGAGTCGTATGTCGTAATTCCGAATGTGACTCATTTCGTGCGCAATCACTCCCTGTAGTTCTTCACGGTTCAACGAATCAAGCAGGCCCTGTGTGACCGCGATACTGCTGTGCTGAGGATCTTTTCCGGTCGCGAATGCATTGGGGTCGGCGTCGGGAATCACATACACGGCTGGACGGGGCTGGCCAGAGGCAATGGACATCTCCTCGACGACATTGAGGAGCTGCCGGTGTGATGGATTGGAGTCCACGGCAGGGAGGGCGCCGGTCGACTTGAGAACGGCCGCAGGGCCGCCGGAGAGGCTCCAGAACGCAGAGCCCGTTCCGAAAGCAAGGGCAACAATCGTCCCGAACGGTATGAACGCTCCTTCTCCCACGGAATCGGTGACGTAGAAATCGAAACCTAAACCAATGAGGCCAAGAAAGAGGGCAAAGCCAACCATGACCAGGACAGTCAATCGCCTGTTGTGAGCCTGTTGCTCGTAGATGTTGCGACGCGCAAAAGGTGACGGGATGGTCATCGTTTCAGGGAGAGGTCGACCTTCGGGACTTCGCGTTCCGCTGCGACCTGAATTTCAAAGAGCTCGGCGGCCGTGAAACTGAACATGGAGGCGATAATGTTTCCCGGGAAGGTCTGTTGGGAAATATTGAACCGTGTCGCGATGTCGTTATAGAATTGCCGCGCAAATGAGATCTTGTTTTCCGTGCTCGTCAACTCTTCCTGTAGTTGTTTGACGTTCTCATTGGAGCGGAGGTTGGGATAATTCTCGACGAGGGCGAACAGTTTTGAGAGAGCTCCCGTAAGGATATTCTCTTTTGCCGCTGCATCGGCGACGCCGGTGGCGGTGGCGGCGGAGTTGCGGGCTTGTATCACTTTTTCGAGCGTCTCCTGTTCAAATTGCATCTGGCCCTTGACGGTGTTGACGAGGTTGGGGATGAGGTCATGGCGCCGTTTGAGCTGCACATCGATCTGCTTCCAACCGTTTGCGGTCTGGTTTCGCAGGGTGATGAGTGAGTTATATTTTGCGATGACCCAGAGAACGATGAGGGCGAAGAAGCCGAGAAGGAGATAGAGAGCCATAGTTGTTTCCTTGATCGTGGTAGAGAAAATTAGATGAAGGAAGCGCGAAAGTCAATTGGAGAAATGTCGAAAAAGTACTCGTTTTTCTTATGTTTTCTTGATGTTGATATCTCAAGAAAAAGTCGAACGAAGAGGAGATTAGTGTTGACTTTCGGGAATAAGCGTGGTATATTTAGAGCCCCACAAGAATTGGGAACCCCGCTCTGCGGGGATTCTTTGAATGTATGATCGAGAATGCCCATGCAATGAATGGGCATTTTTGTCGTTTTCAAAGGTGTTCTTTGAAAAAGTGTGCACAGCCTCGAGTCAATCGAGATGAGGTAGTTCAACCTTACCTCATGTAACAAAATGAGGTTAGGCTCAAACTTGAAGTTGAGAATTAATTCTACAACGGAGAGTTTGATCCTGGCTCAGGACGAACGCTGGCGGCGTGCTTAACACATGCAAGTCTTAGGAGAAAGGGGTAGCAATATCCCGAGTAAACTGGCGCAAGGGTGAGTAACACGTAGGCAACCTGCCCTCAGGACGGGAACAACTCCGCGAAAGCGGGGCTAATACCCGATTATGCAGCGGCACCGCATGGTGACAGTTGTTAAAGGCCGAAAGGCGCCTGTGGATGGGCCTGCGTCCCATTAGATAGTTGGCGGGGTAACGGCCCACCAAGTCGACGATGGGTAGCTGGTCTGAGAGGACGATCAGCCACACTGGAACTGAGACACGGTCCAGACTCCTACGGGAGGCAGCAGTGAGGAATATTGCGCAATGTCCGAAAGGGTGACGCAGCGACGCCGCGTGGAGGATGAAGGCCCTATGGGTCGTAAACTCCTTTTGAGGGGGAAGAATAGCCCGCTATAGGCGGGCTTGACGGTACCCCTCGAATAAGCACCGGCTAACTACGTGCCAGCAGCCGCGGTAATACGTAGGGTGCGAGCGTTGTCCGGATTCACTGGGTGTAAAGGGAGCGCAGGCGGGTTGGCAAGTCATTGGTGAAATTCTCAGGCTCAACTTGAGAACGTACAATGATACTGCTGATCTTGAGTGCGGAAGAGAAAGACGGAATTCCTGGTGTAGCGGTGAAATGCGTAGATATCAGGAAGAACACCGGTGGCGAAGGCGGTCTTTTGGTCCGCTACTGACGCTCATGCTCGAAAGCGTGGGGAGCAAACAGGATTAGATACCCTGGTAGTCCACGCCCTAAAC
>DATDRF010000045.1:0-11531 GCA_035291905.1 Bacteroidota bacterium | reverse complement strand
GCAGGCAGGTCTGCGTCCTTTGCGACTCTGCGTTGTAGTCTAAAAAGAGGAAACTGATACACTAGAAGCCATCTCAAAATGCAGAGGGCTGAAGCCCTTTGTTACTGCTTCTTGTTGCTCCGACCTTAAGGTCGGGGCAATGCCATGTTCCCTTTCGGGTTTTAACCCTCCAAAAAGACATCAAAACATTTTTGAGATAGCTTCTACTAAAAATTCTTGTTTCTGCGGCCTCAGTATCGTATTTTTGGAAACTATGCCCCGAAAAATCCCCATTCTCGTCGTTCTCCTGTTTCCCTCCCTGCTCTGGGCCGGGAGCAGCGACAAAAAAGCCACTGCAGTCAGAACACCGCGGCCGATACGCATCGACGGCATCCTGAATGAAACCGAATGGCAATCGGTAGGTCCCATTTCTGATTTCACTCAACGCGATCCCCTCGAAGGAGAACCCGGCACCCAGAAGACGGAAGTGAGAATCCTGTACGACGATGACGCGCTGTACGTCGGCTGGAAGCTCTACGACACGGAACCGTCGAAGATCGTCGCCCGCCTCGCCCGTCGCGATGACGAGGTTGAGTCGGATTGGGTCTCCATCAGACTCGACAGCTATCATGATCATCAGACGGCGTTTGAATTCACGCTGAACGCTGCCGGTGTCCGAACCGACATCATTCAATACAATGACGGAGAGGCAGAGGATGCTTCATGGGATGTGGTGTGGGAGGCGGAGACAGTCATCCTTCCCGACGGATGGTCGGCGGAAATGCGCATTCCTTTCAAGATGCTTCGATTCTCCGAAGCTTCGAAGCAGGAGTGGGGAATGCAGCTGATTCGCTACATCTCGAGGATCCGTGAAGAGCAGCAATGGGCGCTCATACGGAAAAGCGAGAGCGGTTGGGTGTCGAAATTCGGCAATCTGACCGGACTCGAAAACCTGTCTCGTCCGGGTAATGTCGAACTGCTCCCCTACGCCGCAGGCGGCAACCGGTTTGTTCCAAAATCGCGGACGTATCCGAACGGAACCGATTTTACATCACACGTTGGCCTCGACGCGAAGATCAAGCCGACGTCGGGATTGACGATCGATGCAACCTTCAATCCGGACTTCGGTCAGGTTGAAGCCGATCCCGCCGTGTTGAACCTCACGACATTTGAGACGTTCTATCCCGAAAAGCGGCCATTCTTCATCGAGGGATCACAGATCATCCGATTCACAACCTTTGGAGGCGATTTTGGCCCGGGGCTCTTCTATTCGCGCCGCATCGGGCACACGATCAATGTTCAGGAACCGGAGGGCGGTTACGTCGAACACGAACCGCGGTATGCGACGATCCTGGGAGCAGCCAAGATCTCCGGAAAAACAGCCGATGGGCTTTCGATAGGAATCCTCGAGGCGGTCACGTCAGAAGAGAGCGCAACGCTGGTCGATTCTCTGGGGAACAAATCGGAACCGGTCGTTGATCCGCTGACAAACTACAGCCTGGTCCGCTTGCGCAAGGACCTCTTCGAAAACTCCAACGCAGGGTTGATACTCACCTCTGTCAATCGCAAGAAAGGGCTCCCCGCGTTTACCGGCGGACTTGACTGGAATCTCAAGTTCATGAAGAGCGAATACCGCGTGGAGGGATTTCTGGCTGGATCACATATCGACCGGAGGGGACAGAAACTCGACGGATCGGCGGGAAAGATCTCGTTTAACAAGGACGGCGGCGCTCACTGGAGGGGTGCTGCTTCGTTTGATTTCACTTCAAAGAAATACAACATCAACGACATCGGATTCTTCCGCAGTCCCAATGACTATGGATATGTAGCCGAAGTCCTGTATCGGGATGATGAAGTCACGGATTGGAAGCGGATCTACAACCTCAGCGCCCGCTATCACCTGCGGCGGAACTTCGACGGGATAGAAATTTTCAATTCTTACGAAGCGTCGGCGTACCTGATGTTCCCCAACTACTGGGAGGTTGAACTCGAAGGCGGATTCGATGACGGGCGGTTTGATCCCTTTGAGACCCGCGGAAATGGATTGCTCGCGAAAGCCAAAGGCCGAAACGTCAGATTTTCTGTCGAATCTGACCGGCGCCAGGTGGTCGTTGCGGACCTTGGGATAGGAGTGGGGGACGACACCAGGAGAATGAACCAGCTGGATTTCGGGCTTGAGGTTGAAGTCAAGGCGGCATCGAATATCTCCCTTGAATTCAGCGCTGAACACACGAGGGTCAACAGGAGACTCTCCTGGGTCGACAACATCGTTGAGCCCACGATTTCGCCCAAACCCATAACGGTTCTGGCCGATCGCACCACCAGTGAATGGGACTTTACGTCGAGAGGGTCCTTCATCTTTACAAGAGACCTTTCTCTTCAGTTGTATCTTCAGTTGTTTCTCGCCAAAGGCAAATACGAGAATACCGTGCGGATGCTTTCCCCCGACCGGTTTGAAGGCTTTACCTATCCGACACCGGATTTCACCGACCTTTCGTTCAATTCGAATATCGTCTTGCGCTGGGAATACCTCCCCGGCAGCACCCTCTTTCTCGTCTGGTCCCAATCCCGCGCCGGGGAGGGAGGATCGTATCGGACGTCTTTGGGAAAGGATGTGGACAATCTCTTTTCCCTCCCCATGACCAATGCCCTGCTTCTGAAGATCAGCTACTGGCTAAGCTATTGAATCCCGACCCTGGCCTGGAACGAGGGGCGGTTGTCCGCCTCGAAGTGACGGGCGCAGCTTTTGAAGGGAAAGCTGTCGCACGCCTGGAAGGATTTGTGGTTTTCGTCGAAGGAGCTGTTCCGGGCGATATCGTGAATGCAAGGATCGTCCGGAAGAAGAAACAGTTCGCAGAAGCCCGGGTCGTCGAGGTCCTTCAGCACTCTCCCCATCGCGTCTCACCCCGCTGCAAACACTTTGGCGTGTGCGGCGGCTGCAAATGGCAGCACGTCGACTACACCTCTCAGCTTCAATGGAAACAGCAGCATGTTCTCGAGTCCTTTCAGCATATCGGCGGATTCGATCAGCCGGAAATCCTCCCCATCATCGGGGCAGACGAGATCTACTTCTATCGCAACAAGATGGAGTTTTCGTTCTCCGACCTCCAATGGCTCCCCGATGGCCCGGCCGCGGATCCACAATCCGAAATCCACAATCCGCATTCCGCAATCCGCATTCCGCAATCCGAAATCTTCCTCGGTCTCCACGTCCCCCAACGCTACGACAAGGTCCTGGACCTCGAAGAGTGCTTCCTTCAATCCGAAGTTTCAACGAAGATTCTTCACTTCACGCGCGAGTTCGCGAGGCGCGAAAACCTCCCCGTTTATTCAAGCAAGACCGATTCTGGATATCTCCGGTTTCTCGTCATCCGCCAGTCCAGGCGCACCGATGAACTGATGGTGAACTTTGTGACGTTCGAGGATCGTCCCGAACTTGTTCGGGAATATGCCGCCGAGTTGTCTTCCGCCATTCCGGGTATCACGACCGTCGTCAATACCATCAACAGCCGAAAAGCCCAGATTGCCTACGGGGAAAAGGAGAATGTGGTGACAGGGAAGGGGGTGATTCACGAGATGTTGGGAAATCGGCAATTCTCGATCTCCGCGGGATCATTCTTCCAGACCAATACGCGTCAGGCGGAGAGGCTTTATGAAGTGGCGCGAACGTTCGCCGGGTTCAGGAAGGGAGATACCGTTTTCGATCTCTACAGCGGAACCGGAACGATCGCACTTTTCGTTGCGGATGCGGTTTCGCATGTGGTTGGGATCGAGTCTGTTGAAAGTGCAGTCCGCGACGCGGAAAGGAACGCGCGGCTCAACGGCGTGGAGAATTGTTCGTTTGTAATGGGTGACCTGAAAGAGAAGTTGACGCGGGAGAGTGAATGGATGAAATCGTACCCAAGGCCGGACGTGCTCATCATTGATCCACCGCGCAGCGGCATGCATCCGGATGTCGTTGACGCGATCGTGAAGCTCGGTGTTCCCCGCATTGTTTACGTCAGCTGCAATCCTGCAACCCAGGCACGTGATGCAAAGATGTTGTGCAGTTCGCGCTATACCCTCCGGAAGTTACAACCCGTCGACATGTTTCCGCATACCTACCACATTGAGAATGTGGCGCTGTTTGAAGTGGGATAAGACTTGGGCGTTTGAAATTCGGTTGTTCGACATTCGATATTTAAGCCGAAGGCAGTGGAGCAATAGCGAATATCGAGCCAGCATCGAAGATCTCGCCCTGGGAACCCGATCTCCGAGCGTGTGACGATATGCGCCAGGTTCCGTCTCTTCTAAAGAACTTACACGAAGCGACACAAAGGAAGCACGAAGAGCACGAAGTTGGCGTGGCTTTTCTTTGTGTTCTTCGCGTCTACTCTGTGCCCTTCGTGTCATAATCTTCCAATCGTGGTGGGGAGGCAGGCGCCGAATGTCCAGCAACGAAGTCATTGTCGGAATCTATCGACCTCCTGCAAAAGGTGATTCAGAAAACGATCGTGGAATCCCTGAGCACGGAGGCCGATGAGTGGACATCGATGTAATGAAGTCCGACACGCGGCGATGGGAGAATGCCGAGGGTAGGGATGAATCGCCGGGCAGTGTCACGCCGCCTGATGAGGGCCAAGACCTATCCGTGAATCGAAGCTGTCGAGGCTATGGTTTTTGCACAATTTCTGTTGACGTCACCGTCGTCCGGCTTTTCACGCTTGCCTGATCCTTCCGGACGCTGACCGGAACCAGTTGCTCAACAAACGTCGCCTCAATCGACTCTGTCAGTGTATCCGACCCGACCACCGTCATTTTCAAGGGAACCACGAGAAGCGTTTCGGGGAAAGAATACCAGCGCAGCATCACGCTTTTGCCTTCCGGCGACCATGCAAAGGGAGAGTCCACGTTTTCCGGCTGGGCATTCCCGCCGCGATAGGAAATACTGAGCCTGTACGGCCGATGCTTGAAATGATACTTGAGCAACATCGTGTAAGTCGTATTGGTCCCTTTGACGGTCTCGACACTCCGCTCCACGCGGATCCACGGATCCAAAGCCGGCGCGGCCTCTTGGAGCCGGACTTTCCGGTCGCGGTCGGTCAGAAGCGTGTCCTTCCCGTCCATCCGAACACTGGTGCCGTCAAGGTAATCCGCACTGACGAGCTCAACTCTCGCTTTCCCCGTATTCTGATCGAATGTCTGATTAACGGTGATTTGCTGCTGCCAATAATCGGAATAAGTCGGCTGAAAGACCAGAAACACGATGCAGCCGGCAAAGACCGCGCCGGCGGTGATTCCGCCGATCGGTTTCTTGAACCAGCCTAGAAACGCAAATGATTCAGGCTTTTGAAATCGTATTGCAGCGAATCCGAGGAGAAACGGAAACGCCCACAAGGAGAAGAACAGGATGTAGAAAAGATGGATGATAAGTGCTGCGATGAATCCTTCTATGGGCATTTGGGTCATCGACCGGGCCAAGAGTCCGTATCCCTCGGAAAAGATCAGCCGGTACATGAAGTGCGGTGAAACGAGCCAGAAGAGGAACTTCAGATACCAGGAATCGACAAGAAACGCGAGGGCCATGAAGAAGAGACCCATCGCGGCCGCAAGCGCAAGTTTTGGAGAGGCGAGGAGCATAAGGAGAAGGAACACAACGAGGAAGATCATGCTCTTGAGCCCGTAGCGATAAGGCACGCGCGAGAATCCAAGGCGGGGGACGAGCTGCAACGCGACCCAGATTCCGAATCCTGCGGCAAGGAATCCAAGGAGAAAGTATCCGTTGAGATCGCTGAGCCATGGGAACCGGTCACCCTTGATGATTCCGACAATATTCTCGGAGAACCAAACGAATGCCTGGATGATCATCATCAGGAGGAACAGCTTCAACGCCGGGACTCTGCCTCGGGGCTCTTCCGGAGACCGGGCCTTCCGCATTCGAATGAGCGCCGACACCGCGAGCGTCAGGGCAATGGCGATGAAGAAGTAGAGGCTCCAGATCGGGAAGAACAACAGGGCAGTGTCGAGCTGGAAGAGGTAGTACGATTCCGATGTTTCCGGGGGAACGCCGCCGTCAAACCTCTCGACTAACCTGTAAACAAGATCGCCGGATCTCTTAAGTCCAGCCGGAATGAAATTCTCGAGGTTGTCCTGTGGCGTATGAATGGGGTCAACGACGTCGGATGTAAAATCAATGGCCGGAATGCCTTCCAGGAGGAAGGGTTCATGATCCGATCCTATGCCTCCGCCCGGGATGCTCGTAAGAAACGCGTAGAAGTGGGTGGGAAAGTAGAGCCCCGAATAACCGAGGGCCTCGAACTCCTCGTATGAGGCCTCCACGAGCCACCGCGGCGACATACGGCCGGGGGCATCCACAAGAGGGACAAGCAATTCCGATCCGTTGGTCATGTCGATCTGAAGCATCAGGGCGACACTGTCCATGCGATCGAAATTCATTACGAAATTGCGCGATCCGCGCAATCCCTGCTCTTCTCCCCCGAAGAGTGCAAACACGATCGTCGATTCATTGGCCCTCTGCGCCAGGATCCTGGCGAGCTCGATAACCGTCGCCGACCCTGAGCCGTCATCATTGGCGCCGGGAATTTCCGGTTCGGCCGAGTCGATGTGCCCCCCGATCACAATGATCCGATTCGTCTTTCCTTTCAAAACCCCGACTGCTGTTCCGCTGGTCGTGTTGACCGTGCCGCCCTGCATTTGGGAGGAGGTCTGCCGCATGGGCACAACGAAAGCTTCCTGAAGCCCGAATTCGCGGAATTTCTTCAGCGCGTACTGCATGGCTGCCTGTTCGGCAGGGGAGCCCATGGGACGAGGGCCGATCTCTCCCGCAAGGACCTGGAGGTAACTCCATGCGCTATCCTGCGAGAAAGGGGTCTGCGTTCTGGGGGTTTGAGCGGCCGACCGGAATCCCAGGAGGGCCGTAAGGAGGATGAGGCTAATGCAGCCAGTGGCGGAAAAAATCGATGATCTTGTTTTCATAAGCAGGTCCTGCAACTTCCAATATGTCGTTGTGGTTGGCACCCGGGACCAAAAAGAGGTCCTTCGGTTCATTTGCATGGTGGTAGAGTATCTTTGAATACTCATAATTGATCAGCTTGTCTTCCATTCCATGAATGAACAAAACGGGAATGCTGAGTTTCTTTACATCGTTGACAGGGGAAACATCGCGGGCTTTGAATCGCGCGATCTTCTGGGAGCGACTCATTGCCACGTTACGGAGAAAATGCCAGGGAAGTTTCACGATACGGCGTTGGTAGTCGACCGAAATGGTCCTGAGATCCGTGAAGCCGGCCTCGGCGGCAACTGCTTTGATGCGCCCGTCGATTGCGGCGGCCTGAATGGCGACTGCGGCGCCCATCGACGTGCCGAAAATTCCGATCGATCCCGTTCTGATGCGCTTCTTCTTGAGAAAATCGATTGCAGTGGAGACATCGTATTTCTCATAGTATCCGTACGTGCAATACAATCCCTCGCTTTCGCCGTGTTCCCGTGAATCGTACAGCAGCACATGAAATCCCTCTTTGTGAAAAACCTCTGCAAGCGGAACCCCCGCAGTCTTACAGTCACCCACACCGTGCAGGTAGATAATCGTGCCCTTGGGCTTCTTCTTTGCGGGGATGAACCATCCGCTCAAGCGCAAACCGTCGTCTGAGACGATGGTGATGTCTTCCTGCGAAAGGCCGGCGTCGCGCGGTTCGAGCAAATTGTTGAAACTCCGATACCATTCTTTTGTCCTCCTGATCGGCTGAAGGAGGATAAGGGGACCGACGACGAGAATGACAAAGACCGCGGAAACGAGAAAAAGGAGGCCGAGAAGAATGAGAACCAGGAGAAGGGACATTGAAAGAGGGAATGAGTGTAGGACGAATATAGGCAGACGGGCGGGAGAATGCAAGCAAGGTCAGCACTTTCTCCGTGTTCTCTGTGCCTCTTTGTGCTCTCCGTGTAATGTCTTTCAACCTCTTTGATTACACAGAGAGCACTGAGGAGCACAGAGAACACAGAGGGTGAAGCTTGCTTTGTTGATTCTCCGTCTTCTTCTTTGTACCATGCCACCACACTATGACACGCCAACCGCCGCTGCGCGTCGCACTCGTCCACGACTGGCTCACAGGAATGAGGGGCGGAGAAAAAGTTCTCGAAGTGCTGTGTGAGCTCTATCCGGATGCAACTCTTTTTACCCTGATTCACAATCGAGGTTCCGTTTCTCCCCTCATCGAAAGGATGCGCATCCGCACGTCGTTTCTTCAATCTGCGCCATTCAGGGAGAAACGATATCGGCACTATCTTCCGTTCTTTCCCCTCGCAATCGAATCATTCGATTTCCGCGGATTTGACCTGATTCTCTCCACGAGCCACGCTGTGGCAAAGGGAGCGAAGCCGGCACCCGGTGCACTCCACATCTGCTACTGCCACACTCCCATGCGCTATGTCTGGGAGCTGTACGACGAGTACTTTGGCCCCGGGAGGGCGGGAATCCTCGCCCGGTTCGGAATGAAGATCATTGCGCCCCGCTTGAGAGCCTGGGACGTGAGGACCAGTTCGCGCGTACACTACTTCCTTGCGAATTCTGCAAACGTGGCGCAGAGAATTCACAACACCTACAAAAGAGAAGCCGATGTTCTTCACGCACCCGTCGATACCGCGAAGTTTTCTCTCTCGAAAAAGAACGGGGATTTCTATCTTATCGTTAGCGCGCTTGTTCCTTACAAAAGAATCGACCTCGCCATTGAAGTATTCAACCGCATCGGAAAACGGCTCGTCATTGTCGGCAAAGGTCCTGACCTCGTAAAGCTCAAAGCTCTGGGCGGGAGATCCGTCGAATTCCCGGGCTGGCAGTCGGATGAGGATCTCGCACGGCTCTATAAGTCCTGCCGGGCGCTTGTATTCCCCGGTGTCGAGGATTTCGGTATTGTGCCGCTTGAGGCAATGGCGTCGGGAAAACCGGTCATAGCGTTCAAGGCGGGGGGAGCGCTTGAAACTGTCGTTGACGGAAAAACCGGAATCTTCTTCGATGCTCAGTCTCCGGAGGCGCTCGAACAGGCTGTGCGAATCGCTGAATCAAGACGCTTCAATCCCGCATCAATCCGCCGTCATGCGTTGAAGTTTGACCGTGCCAATTTCAAAAAGAGCATCCGGAACTACATCTCGGCCAAGCTTGAAACGCATCTTCCGTGATCCCGCCCGCTTTTGTCTTTGACATTAGACCTTCTTTTTTCTATATTTTTTGACCTTTCCCGCGTACGCGGGAATTGAAATTTTCGGGGCATCTGGACGTTTTTGAGGGGTAGCGGAGGATCCGTGCCGGGCGATTCTGAACATCATTCAAGTAGAAGGCGCCATTACAGCGTTCTCCTCGTTGCGAATGACGACGTGGCCCAACCGAAGACAGTTCGTCTTACTCTTTGGCAACTCGTGGGTGTTTTGGGCGGGACGGTCGGACTGATCGTCGGAATCGTCTTTGTGCTACTCTTCTTTACGCCGCTGGGTGCGTGGATCAATATCCCGAATCCCCAGCTTGAAATCCGCTATTCCCAGGAACTGGTTTCGCTCAATCAGAAGATGGCGTCTCTGATGGAGCAGTTGATCGAGATTCGATCATACAATGTGAAGCTTCGCAATGCCCTCGGGGAAGTGGTGGTTGCGACCGACTCGGGCGTGGTGGTAACCGGCTCCGTTCGAAGGGGAGGCTCGAATGCTCCTGCAGCGGATGCGCGGCGGGCACCTCAATATCCGGCTTCGGTAGCAAGCTCAGCCTTCTATCCGCTGCCGGTAGAATCTCCAGGCGGGCAGGGCGCCAAGGTGGCTTTTCCGGCGATTCTCCCGTCTGAGGGATATGTGACCAGGGGATTCTCTCCCGTTGAGCGTCACTTTGGGCTGGATATTGCAGGGAAAGTGGGAACTCCGGTCAACGCCGCTGCAGAAGGGTATGTGGTTTTTGCCGGATGGACGACAGACGAGGGATATGTGGTTATTCTCTCGCACGCAAACGGTTTCCTGTCGTTCTACAAACACAATCAATCGCTCTTGAAGAACGCAAGCACGTTCGTCAAACGCGGAGAGCCGATCGCATTGCTGGGAAATTCCGGGAAATCAAGCTCGGGACCGCATCTTCACTTTGAAATCTGGAAGGATGGAACGCCGGTCGATCCGTCCTCTTATCTGTTAAACTACAACCTGTGAGAAAAAACCGTGGCGAAAAATGACCCTGTGAAAGAGCTGAATATCATTGGTCCCGGAACGGTGGTGGAGGGAAAGATCCGGAGCCAGGGAAGTGTTCGTGTCGATGGAAAAGTGGTTGGAGAGGTCGCAGCCAGTGAATCGCTCGCGGTCGGAACGGCGGGAGAAATCGAAGGCAACGTTTCGGCGAAGAACGTGACCGTTGGTGGGAAGATTCGCGGGTCTGTTACCGCCGTGGAAAAAATAGTTTTTGAAGGAAAGTCCAGTGTTCGCGGCGACATCAGGGCCACCAGGCTGGTGATAGACGAAGGATGCATCTTCGACGGACGCGTCACCATGGCTGATAAGGGCTCTTCGTACGAACCGCGTCATTGATGCTGTGCGAGGATTCTGATGTCCTCCGAACAAAAGCCTGCCGGAAGGGAAGATCGCGGGAAGGATCGGCAGTCGGCCTATGAATCCTTGCGGGAATATACACCCTACCTGACGCTCGGATTTCAACTCGCAGCAGCCGTCGTTGTTTTTCTTTTGATTGGCGTTTGGGCTGACAAGCGCTGGGACGCGTCACCGTGGTTCAAGCTTTTGGGTTTGTTTCTTGGGACCGTCGGCGGGTTTGTAAAATTCTTTCGAACGATCGCCGATCTCGATCGAAAAAACAGGCGCACACCGGGAAAGCCGTCTCAGTGAAGGTCGACTGGAAGTTCTTGACGACTGTGATCCTTGCGTATGCGGGAATCACGGCAGCGCTGATCCTCGCGTTGGGAATGTTCGCGGCTCCCGACCACAGGTCAAGTGCGGGGGCAGCAGCAGCAGTGAGCTTTGTCAATTTCATCCTCGGCTTTTTGGCAATTGAGTACTCGTTTGAACGGTCTCACACGACATTCCTGAAGATCGTCCTCGCGGGAATGATGATTCGTCTGCTCGCAATGACCGGCGCGGTCGTCGTGCTGATTGAAGTCTATGAGTTTGATGCACTGGCCCTCATGCTGACCCTGCTGGGCTACTATGTTGTGAACCTGACGTTCGAAGTTATTTTCCTACAGAAGAAAGTCTCTCTGAAGAAGCCTTCATGATGATTGAAAAGGTTGTTGCCGATACGCTTCAGCAGGGCCATTCCGCGCCGGCGGATACATTGCGCTCCGCCGCCCAGGCTTCTGCGGAACACGGCGAGAAATTCGATTTCAACCATCTCCTCGAACATCTGCACGATTCACGCGAACTTGAGATTCCATTTGGGCACGTTGAGCTCCCGCATTTCCCTCCGGTCCAGATTGGCGAATACTCCATCGATCTTTCCGTGACGAAGCATGTGTTCTTTCTGCTCTTTGCAGGACTCCTGCTGACTCTGATGGCGGTGTATGCGTCAAGGAAGATCC
>DATDRF010000044.1:0-26797 GCA_035291905.1 Bacteroidota bacterium | reverse complement strand
TCCAAATCCGACAACAGAAGATTGCCCTTCCACTCCCGCTTTCAGCATGTGATGCTCTCCAATTTGACTTGTGACAGTCCCTTTCATGAGGAGAGCATTTGTCTTTTGTTTGAACCGACCGAGGCTGACTCCCTGAATTATTGCCCCAAGTTCGTAGTTCGCTTCCCACCGCCCTGGTCCGGCCTGCTGGTAAGCCGGATCGAAGATGCTGCTGTGCGCCCAGTCGGTATATTCGAAGAAATTGTGACGAATGTTGACATTGAAGAAAGTTGTCGCAGAAAGCGAATATGTGAAATCGAAACCGTGGACAAGAGAGGCCCGGTGCTGGGTCGTCCGTCCGTCGGGGTTGAAACGGAAGCCAAAATCGTAACGTTGTGATTCTCCGATGCTGCCGATCGCCTGATAGTTCGCCTGCAGGTTGGCAATCGATTTATTCGTCAATTTGAATTGCCAGGACCATTCGGAGCTCCGGTCCATGGGGACTGCTGAGCCGTCGCCGGTCGGGCGAAAATCCCTCAGGAGAAAATCCGAGCTGCCTGTGGGTACGAACCGGCGCTCGCCATAGAGGTATCCGTCACTGGTGAACCGTCTAAGGCTCAAGAGGAATGAGGTTTGGTCCAGTCCAACCGGTCCGCTGAGGGTGAGAGTGTAATTCTGCAATGCCGTCGGCCGTACTGTGCCCAGGTGCGGGAAATCGGTCTTGCCGGACGGAAGGAATCCTCCTGAATATACTTCTGCGTACACGTCGTACCGTTCGTCGGATCCGCTGCGCAGGACGGCGTTCACCACACCGCTCATCGCCTGCCCGTACTCCGCGTCGAACGTACCGCTGATAACCTGAACTTCCTCCAGGACCGACTTGTCGAGCTGCACGGTGGACGAATTGTCATAGGGATTGTTCACCGACACGCCGTCGACCTGGTATTGCACTTCGCCTGCTCTTCCGCCGCGGAAATGGCCGTCAACGACACCTGCCTGAAGATTTACTATGTCGGTCAGGTTCTGAACAGGCATGATCTTCATTTCTTCTTTCCCCATTATTGCCACTGAGCTTGTCTGACGAGTATCGACCAACGGCTTCTCCGCCATTACCACGATCTCTTCTGATTGAATTATCTCTTCTTTGAGGGTCGAGTTCAGTGTTGTGGTGAGGCCCGAATTGATGCGTACTCCTTTGACCGTTTCGGCCGCATAACCGATGGAGCTGAAGCGCACATCAAAGGCCCCCACCGGGGCGTTCAGTACTACGTAGTAGCCGTCTTCATTTGCGGCCGCGCCAACCGTCGTTCCGATGAGAATGACATTTGCACCGATAACCGGCTCACCCTTCGAGTCGAGCACCCGGCCCGTGAGTTTTCCTTGTGAAACAACAGTGGCGGAAAAAAGAAGAGCCAAAAACAGGTAACAAAGAAGGCGGGACATTGTTGATTATCCTACAGTAATCGGGGGAAAGACCATCATCCGGCGCCTCCCCATTTCAGCAGGAGGCGCCGGTGACGGCAAAGAAGGCTATTTCACCAACATCATGCGGCCCGTATCGGATATCTTTCTTTCACCGGTACGTGACACATACTCAACGTTGTAGAAGTATGCTCCGGTCGCCAATCCCGCAGCACTGAACGAATACTCGTGGAGCCCTTCTGCAGCCTCCTGCACCTCATGCATCCTCACGATGCGTCCGAGCAGGTCAAACACACGCACGGTGTATGAACCGCTCTTCGGCAGTGAGAAGCGCACAAAGGTGGTCGGGTTGAAGGGGTTCGGATAATTCGCATAGAGGCGGAACTCTCCCGGAACATAAGCCGGGGTTTCGCCTTCGACCGATGTCACAAGATTGCTCGCGCTCAGAACAGCCATTGCGCTGGGGCCATCCCCTTCCCATTCGTGGAACCACCAAGTTCTCGTTGTGAAATCGTCCGTTGCCGTGGTGTAGGTGTTGCCGTTGTTGAAGTTGGCACTGAAGTAGACAACCTTGTTCGCCGCGCCAGCAGCATACCCGAGCTTCGTCAGGTCGAGTTTCACCTCCACCGAGTATCCGGCATCCGTGTCTCCCGGGTCATTGATCGTTGAAAGTCCTCCGCCCGTCTTGTTCTTCAACTGCACCGCAAACGTCTCTGCTCCTCTCGTTACAAGGATGGTATCACTCGCTGCCTTTGCTGTCGCAAGACTGTCGCCCAGAAAATGATACGAACCGCATCCATGCGATCATCATTCGTGCTGGAGACGAGTTTCCTGTCGGAGATATCGAAGCCGAAGAACAAGGAATCGCCTTTGAAGAAGTACTTCACGGCGCAAACGGCTGTATCGTTCATGATTCCAGACGTCGGTGTCTGAGCAACATATCCCTGGCTATGGAATCTGCCCATCGGTGGATAGGTCTGAACAAGAGCAGAATCACCGTATTTGATCTTGAACGACGGCGCATACTTCCACACGGAATCCGCCAGGCTTCCATCAATGACAGCATTGGGGAAATTCGCTCCGTTGGGAACGGTTACATCCATCGGGGGAACCGGAGGGGCTCCGCTTGTCGTCGTGACGGTGGGGTCAAAATAGACCCTTCCATGGAGTCTGCCTGTCCATTCACCTTGCCACCACGTTCGTGAATAGGCGGATGATCCTTTGTTGGGCCAGTTGAAGTCCCCATCCCAAATATTGATCCTGAGAGGAAGGACGTCTGCTGTGGCGGGATTCACTCCAAGCGAGTCAAGCTCAAGCACAAACTCCATCACATACCCGGTATCGGGGACAAAGATGGCAGCCGTTGCCCCGGTATCGGAACCGGCAACTCCCTGAACCGTGACTGCTCCGTTGAAAACATCCGGAACCGGCAGCCATCCAGTCGCTGGTGGATTGTTGCCGGGTCCGCTGACTCCCAGCCACCACATGAGAATTTCCTTGTAGCCAATATATCTGCCCCTTCCAGCCGTTGAGGCGAAGAATCCGTCACTGTTTTCCCAATCCGGCCCGCCAATTGAGCTGTCTTTTGCAGAGACACCGATATAGAGCCTTTTGTTCACAGGATCGGAAAGAAACTTGATGACCGCGTTCGTCGGATCGGTTGGCGTTCCCGACCCCAGGGTTGTGAGGTATCCGCTCCCGGGATCCCCTGCGTAGGTCCCGTATTCCAGCACAATCGAGTCGGCGGCAGCCCAGACCGCTTCGTTCAGCTTCCCGTCCAACGTCATCGTCGTCGCGCCGGGAATCGCACGCGCCCACACATAGTCTGTGCGCGGCGAAAACGGCTGCGCAGCGATGGTCCCGGCAACAAGCATAACAGCGGCCAGCACCATCAAAGTGTGTCGAAAGTTCATAAAATGACCTCCTCTATTAATGTGTGAATGAATTGCATATGAATCTGCACATTACATCATTGAACAAAACACAGAATCACTCCGCTGACAGCGACGCCGTCTCCTCCTGAGGGTTCCTGACATCGTTCGCTGGTCTCATTTTACAGCCGCATGACTCACGGGCGACGAGCCTCGTCGGAAGAACAATCTGGGTCCTCCCCCGAGGATGCTCTTCCTTGACCGATGTGAGTAAACGCTCAACCGCCTGCACCCCCAGATTGCTTATGTCCACATGCACCGTGGTAAGGGCGGGATTGACGAACCGTGCTATCGGCGTATCGTCGAAACCTGCCAGGGCAAGATCATCCGGAACTGCGACACCGAACGTTTCCAAAGCACTCATGGCGCCGATCGCCATGGAATCATTCGACGCAAATATCGCGCTTGGCCTCGGCCGGAGTTGCAGGATCGGTTCAACGGCCTGATACCCCGAGATCTCCGTGAACATTCCCTCGAATTCCAGCTCCGGGGCCCGGCTGATCCCGGCCGACTCGAGAGCTGACAAGTATCCGCGGAGTCGCTCACGCGCATCGATGTTCCCTTCCGTTCCTTTGATGACGGCAATGCGGCGATGACCATGTCCGATGAGATGCAGAACCGCTTCACGTGCACCGTTGAAGTTATCGATGTTGAATGTATCGAAGGAATTATCTTCAATGGAACAATTCAAAAGGACAAGGGGTAACGACGAGGGGAGATTGGTGTTCAGCGTGTGAGCGTCAATGTTGGGCGACATGATGATAAGGCCATCGACTCTTCCCCGCATAACCCCGAGGGCGGCAGCTATCTCGCTTTTGTTGTTGTGAGAACTAGAAATGAGAAGATGATATCGATGCTTGCGTGCCGTTTGATCCATCCCCCGGATAACCTCCGAAAAGAACTCGCCGTGGAGGTCGGGCAAGAGTACGCCGAGAGTTTCCGTGCGCCGTGTACTCAGGCTGCGCGCTGAGGGATTGGGAATATACGAGAATGACCGCGCTGCTTCCTGAACAATCGCTTTTGTTTTCTCCTGAACAAGCGGACTATTATTGAACACGCGGGAGACCGTGGCAATGGATACGCCCGCCTTCTTCGCCACATCTTTGATGGTTGCACGCATTTACGAACGACCGGCGATATTCACGAAATGTAAACGTTTACATTTGGGGAGACAAAAAAAGGGAAAGATTTGATTTTTCCCTATGTAAGCGTTTACACGCTACGAAAGTTTAGAATATCTGTCAAGCAAAATCGAACGCGGAGGGGAAAAATACTGCGGCGCTCAAGAATTGTACCACGAAGCCCGAGGAATTAAACAGAGGATCTCCCAATTGTGCGAATAATTCCTACCAGATTCGAAAGAAACATGCTATTCATTTCCCCTTTTTGCCAAGTGCATCCCCTGTCAGTCTTTTGATCTCATCAAATTGCTTCCCTGCAATCAGGCCGGCCTCACCATCCATCAGGGGGCAGGTTTGTTCAGGAGGCTTCGGACGAGATCAACCGCAGTGGCAGCATCGCGCCCATAACCGTCGGCCCTGATCTCCTCGGCGTAACTGTGCGATATCGGGGCTCCTCCAATAATGACCTTCACCTTCCCCCTTAACTCTCTCTTCTCGAGGACCTCGATCACTTTTTGCATATGAACCATTGTCGTCGTCAGGAGAGCGGAGAGACCCAGCACATCGGGGCGTTCTTTTTCCACCGCGTCCGCGAATTGCTCGGCTTGAATATTCGTGCCGAGATCGACCACCTCGAATCCCGCCCCCTGGAGCATGATCGCCACAAGGTTCTTTCCGATATCATGGATGTCTCCGCGGACCGTGCCCAGGAGGATCTTCCCTTCGGGAGCGATTCCGGCGCGCGTGAGAAGCGGCCTGACAATCCCCAATCCCGCTTTCATGGCTCCGACCACCATCAGCACTTCGGGCAGAAACATTTGGCCGGACTTGAACTTTTCCGCGATTGCATCCATCCCCGCAATAAGGCCTTTGTGCAGAATGTCATTCGGAGAGATCCCTTCCGCAAGAGCCTGCTCTATTCCCTTCTTCACCCGCTCCGGGGAACCCTCCTGAAGGTTTTTCGAGATTTCGTTCAGCAGATCCATTTCATTTCCTTGATGAATACGGCTTAAGCATGGGAACATCTTTATTCACATCCGGCCCGAAGAATTTCATGACGACGAGGTCTTCGTTTCCGGTATTTTCGACCACGACGTCAGCAACCGCTTTGGCGTGACAAATGAGAAGCTCATCCATACCGGGATTACCTCCTTCGACGGGATGGCCGTCAAATGTACCCCTCCCTCTCCACGCGAAAAGGCTGTAGACACCGCTGTCACGGCTCACATAGCGTTGTCTCGGCCGCACAACGAGCTTCTTCCCGCTGAACTTGTGCGTGTTGTAAAAGATCCACTCTTCACTTCCCCCCGGCTGGGCCGGTCCGGCAACAGGAATCGGCGGCGTATGATGATTTTCGAAGAAGTAGGGATCTCCGTTGGCGGGCCAGTCAACCATGTCAAGGATGAAGCGCTCGCCATATTCTTTCCTGTCTTCAGGCCGCACATCCTTAAAAAGAAATTCCTTCGAGACGATTTTCCCTCCTGCCTTTGCCTGCAGGATTGCATACACATCGGAATCCTCCTGAAGCTCGACGGTCAAGGCAGAGCCGGGTGCGTGGAGAATTCCCGCCGGGATGTGCCATCCGTCGCCCGCCACCAGCTTGTATGCCCTCGAGTTCCGAAGAATCAGGTCGCTGTCCCATGCCTCCAGATAGGGAAGAAGAATCTCATAGTTCTTCTCTTCGACGATCGATGGGTGGACTCCCAGGTACGTCTCCGGCTCCGGGCCGAGATCCACCCCTTCGGGAAAGTAATATGCCTCTTCCTTCGGGTTTCGGCCGACGAGCGTTGCATGCTGTTTCATCGGGTGGAGGTGATACGGAATCCTGCATTTGTAATCGAAAAGTTTTGCCAGCCGGTCGAGTCCACGCGGATGCGTGCGGGCGTATTCTGCTCCGAGAATCGATTCCGAAGAAGCCTTCACAGCATCTGCAAGCGTGATCCGATCATGTGAATCGAGGGTAAGAAAACTCAGTCCTTCTTTCGGTACTTTGACCCGGTTGTCGGCTTCCGTGATCGAGGCAAGCCATCGCTCGGAAATGCCTCCGCGATCGCCAAGCTCGTACTGATTCTCCGGCAGGCCAAACCGGCGGCCGGCGGGAAGAAAATCCCTCGCAACCCATGTCGGTTCCAGTCTGAGAATGCCGTTACTCCGTTCTATCTCCCTCTCAACCTTCGATTTCAAGTTATTCATGATAATTCGCGTTCCCGGAGCCCTGATCAGTCTGGGCGAAATCCGTTCAATCTCTTCCTTCAGTTGTCAAATAGAAATGATGCGGGGACTTCCCCGTCGCCGTCCTCAAGAGAACTACACCGAGCTCACGAGCATGGTAATCGCCCCACATGGAAGATTCACCGCGTGGAATCTTGCTCTTCGGGGGGACAAAGTCCCAACCGTTCGGTCGATGATAGATCGAATGGAGAATCAATCCCTGATGTTTCGGGTTGGCAGAGAGGTATGGTTCGCCGAACAGCGTTCCGGCAATCGTCAATCCCGTTGCAAGGTACCGTTGCCCCAGTTTCCTGTTCCCTTTTGAAGCAATGTACCTCCCGAGGCGGAGAAATCCCTGCGCAGCGATCGCAGCGGCAGAGCTGTCGACCGGCTCGAAGTCGTTGAAGGGATCCGCAGGCCTGCTCAGATAATCGCCCATCTTCTGCAATCCCGGGGCGCCGGTATCCCAATAAGGAATGCCGTCCGTGGGAGACTCCTGAATGTAGAACTCTGCAGTGGCCGTGGCACAATCCAGAAACCGCTCGAGGACTTTCTTCTTGCTCTGTCCCCCGCTGAAGGATCCTGAGGGAACTGTCTCGAGGAACTCCAGCTCTTCCGAATATCCAAGGAGAATCCACGCAAGTCCGCGGGTCCAGGTCGAGAAAGGAGAATAACCCTGCTGCGTGCTCGGGCACCGATACGACCCGTCGTTCATATTGAAAATCGATTCATGTACAACTCGTCCTCTTACATCGTATGCGTCACGGCCCTTCCCAAAATAGACATTGTATCGGGCGGTGGTTTCTGCATGGTCGAGCAGGCGCCGGAAGAGGTCGATCGTCTGGTCTCTCTCACCTTTCAGCACGTGTCCCAACTGATGGGCTACTGCCAGGGAACGAAGCGACCGAATCGTATCGGCAAAGAGGGAATGCGGTCCATTGAACGAATAGATATAGCCGGCCTGTTCCGGTAGTTGAGTCCATCGTGCCGCCTGTATCGCTCCGCTTACTTTCAACGCCATTTCGTAGAACTTACGTTCCCACGTGTCGTCCGGGATCCTCTTTTCCAGCATCAGCCGCAACAAATTTCCGTACGTACTGATATTATTAAAACCGTGGTCGTGGACACCGATATGGCTCACGTGGGTCGCCATCGACTGAACGGTCGATTTCCTTCCCATTTCCAGAAACGCCGAATCATCAGTCGCATCAAACTGAAGGATGGCAGAGCCGAACTGGAATCCCTGGGTCCATTCCGTCCATCCCCGCGACGTGTAAACTCCGTTGGCGGTGAAGACGGGTGCGCCTTGACTATCCCCCGACTGCCGTTCAATCTGTTTGATCTTCGCCGCGGAGAGTTCGAACAATCGTTCGATCGCGGGTTTGAGCGAGAGAGATGTGATGCTGTTGTCAATTGTTATCATAGCTCAGAGCCTTGGTATTGTAAGTCCGCCGTCGATAGCGATCGTCGAACCGGTGGAAAATGGAAAATGGCCGCCCAGGATCGCCTTCACCGCGAGTCCTACCTCATCCGCTTCACCCCATCGCTTCTGCGGAACAACCCCTTCGGCAAGTATGGCATCATATTTCTGCCTGACGCCTTTCGTCATATCCGTCGCCATGATCCCCGGTCGCAGCTCAATGACAGTGATCCCGTGGGACGCCAGCCGCGCCGCCCAGAGTTTCGCCGACATGGAAAGGCCTGCCTTGGACATACAGTATTCTCCCCGGTTGAGCGAGACCATTTCCGCCGAGGCTGAAGAGACAAAAACGACAGCGAGCCCGCCGGGGAGAAGAGGCTGCGGTGCCTCTTTGAGCCAATAGCGGGCAACGCTCTGAGTCAGGAAGTGGGGACCTTCAAGGTTGACTGCCAAAAGCTCGCGGAGCGAGGTTTCTTCCATTTCCGTCACATCCACCCGGCGGCTGGGGCCAATTCCTGCGTTGTTCACAAGCGCGTCGATTCGGCCTAATTCCTGAAGGGTCTTCTGTACGAGGGATTCCCGGTGATCCTTCCTGCTGATATCTCCCTGAACGGGCAGAAATCGCTGCCCTGTGTTCGTCTTTTTCTTCTCACAGAGATCGACTGTCTCCTTTGCTGCATCGGCATTCTTCGTGTAATTGATCACGATGGAACATCCAAGCTCCGCCACGCGCTGTGCAATTCCGCGTCCGATTCCGCGGCTTGCGCCGGTAATGATAACAACCGGAAGCTTTTCAGGCATAGACTTTCCCTTTTTCAATGTTTTTTTCTCTTATCCTTCAGCTTCGCAGGGACTTTTCGAAGAGCAGTCTCTTTCAACTTCTCATCAGCGAGATCTTTGTACAGATCGGGACGACGTGACGCCGTGACGGCCAGAGTCCGTTCGATCTTCGAAGTAAAAAAGAAATGGGTCATGCGTTTCTCTTCGAGGTCGATTTCGCACGTGACCAGACCGATCCCCCTCCCCTGTTCGGCGAGAATTCCGCCATCCCTCCCGATTACCCCGCTTCGGCCAACCATCTTCGATGGGCCCCATTCTCCCTCAGGATAGCCGTAACAGGCAGAAAGGAGGGGAAGTCCGGTATCGATGGCGCGGGCGCGATATCGTATTTCCCAATCGACTTCCCCCCATCCCGACTGCACATGCGGGAACAGCAGCAATTCCGCTCCCCTCAGCATCAGAACTTGGGCTGCTTCGGGATATTCAATATCCATGCATGTCATGATTCCAACGCGGCCAATGTCCAATTGAAATGTTTGAAGGTCTTTTCCGGGCACAATGCCAAGCTGCTGCTCTGCGATGGTAGGATGAGTTTTTTGATAGCAGCCAGCGATCTTTCCGGTCCGATCGAACAGCACCACATGACTGGAAAGCCGCTTGCGATAAATGCCAAACATCGGAAAAGCAACGTTGATATTGGACTCCGCGGCTGCCTCTCCGACAATGTCCGTCACGCGACCCGGGATAGGATCGGGAACATACTCACGTTTGTTTTTCGACCACGTCCGATGGTGGAGATTTGCATATTCCCCGAACAACAGGAGATCGACTCTCTTCTCGCCAGCTTCACGAATCATCTCAACGATGCCACGGAGGTTCTGTTCCTGTTTCTCCTTGAAAGACCTTCCCTCAATCACGGCGGGAAGCTGCGCTGCTCCAAGCCGAACGCGCCGACTTGCTCCCAGCGTGTTGATGTTTCGCGTCTTCATTGTTCCCTCGCGGGTTCGACCCGCCGTTCTCTGGTAACGTAGAAAATGAGTACTCCCAACGATGTAAGCAACAGCCCCGCAATACCATTGAGATATGCAGGCGCAATGGGGGTCGAAGGGAGAAAGAGACAAAGGATCAGAACGATCCCCAGGACAACACAGATCCGTCCGATGAGGCGATAGACTCTCAATCCGGAGAACTTCACGGCTGAAGCTTCCGCGCGAAAAGGTGTCTGCAGATCTGCCTCGAACTTGAGAATGCCGACGTTTCGAGGATCGTCGGGTTTGAACCAGAATGCAGAGCCGAAAAAGACAACAGATGCGACAGCGGTTTCACTCAGCATGTTGCGGACATAGGTGCTCTCCTCCCAGAGACCGAGTGCCATGAGCCCGAGGGCAACCACGACGGCAGCGGAACACGAGGCAATGCCGGACCACCAGGGGGTTCGGGTGTACAGAATGCCGAGCGCAACTGGAATCGCAAAGGCGGCTGTCAGGGAATAGAATCCGAGCGCAAATTGAAAGGCGCCTCCGAGCTTCGGGATATAAAGAGCAACACCGATCCCGAGGATTCCGACGACAAGCATGGTCAGCCGGGCCGTTCGCAGCTGGCTTGTTTCCGTAGGAAGAGTGCCGCGCAGTTTCTGCTGCAGCGGAGCGTAGACATCCCTCGTCAGGGTTGCGGCGAGCCAGTTGAACGAATCATTTGCCTGCCCCAGGGTCGCAGAGAGAATTGCCGAGACGACAAACCCGATCAGCCCATGAGGCAGAAGCATCAGCGCAAGACTGACGAATGATGCCTCTGCAGGAACGGCAAACGAGGGCCAAATGGCATTCATGTCGGGAAAGATGATGCGGGAGGCCATCACAGGCAAGATCCATAACAGCGGCCCGACGACAGAAAGAACGGCGCAAAGAAGGGCCATCTTCCTGGTGTCACGCTCATCGGGAACACTGTGATACCTCTGAACAATCTGCCACCCGACATTGTAACCCAGAATGACGTTGATCAGGTATGCAAAGAGGAAGAGCGGATCGGCTGTATCGCCCGTAAGCGTGAAATAATCCGCGGGGGCCTCCGCCAGGAGCCTCTCGAACCCGGCAATAATTCCGTTTCCGCCGCCGAGGAACTCATAGGAGAGCGGAAAAATAATGACCGTCATGACCGTGATAATGATCGCCTGCACCGTATCCGAGAGGACGGCCGCCCAAAGGCCTCCTATCACAGAATACAGCACCATAACTGTCCCTGTGAGGATGATCGAAAGCTGAAATCCGGTGATCGTCATGATACCCATATCGAAGGTCTTGTCGTTGAAACCCAGCGCTGTCGAAATGAAGATGCAGAGGATATAAAGACCCTGCCCGATGCCGACAATCTGCGGGATGATGGAGGTAACGGAATAGAAATACGTCGTGGACGAAGAGTAGCGCCTCGTCAGGAACTCAAGAGGAGAATGGATTCTCGCCCGGCTCCATCGTTTCCCGAACACCCAATATCCCAGCAAATACGACCAGAATGCAGACGTGAAGATAACCGCCGCCCCGAGACCGTATTGGTATGTAAACCCGGCTGCAGCAACAAACATGAATGCCGAATATCCCGAGACCCAGTTTGACAGTCCCGCGATCAGCCATGGGATCTTTCCGCCTCCCCGGAAATAGTCATCCGTTGTTTTGTTCCGCCTGGAGGCATAAATACCCACCCAGACAATGACAGCGAAATACAAACCGATCAGACCATAATCGACGATGTTGACGGTGTTGAATTCGATCATTCGGATTTCGCTGGCCCGGTATTATTCACGGTCAAAGTGATCGTCCTATGCAGTAACCGGGGATGTCAGTCCCGGAACACGCCATTGGAATTCCGGATCGACATAGGGCTCATCGTTTTCATGACCCTGCATAAGCTCGATCTTCCGCTTCACGAGCTCCCCGAAATTCTTATAGTACATGAAGGTTGTTTCTCCGACGCCCGAAACGACCATCCAGTTCGTTTTCGCGGTTTCCCAGAGCCGCAGGAGCTCCTTTGCGTTCTGGATCTCATCGAGGACCATCGAGTGCAGAAGGCCCCTGCATTCCTTTTTCTCCTTTGCGTCGTTCGATTCGAGATATCCGTGGACTCCCGCGACCCACGCGGTCACGTTTCGCTGGGTCCGATACCAGCTTTTGAGCGCGCGCATGCGATCGTGCTGGTCGGTCACACAAGCCTTCGCCTCCCCGGTTTTCGCGCGTCCGCTCATACTCTCCAGAAGCTTCAGCGCTTTTTCGATCTCAGGCATCAAATCGCGATCCATCACGCTCACACAGAAAGAGGCATGAGCCGGATCGACGAGATCAAAACCAACGTCGTAGCGGAAATCGATCCGCGTTCGGTTGTGTGTTGTCGCAAGGAGGAAGTTCTCATAGTATGCGCGGTCCGCCTCAGATATTTTTTCGATATTCGGAACAATAGGCCGGATCATAAGCCGATACCACACCGACCAGGCAGCGTAGATCCAGATCGGGATCGGGAAGGAACGGAACGCTTCGTCGGAATGGTACCAGACCTTGACCAGGTCTTCGGCAAGATCCGGACCGACCCAGGATACTGCTTTGCTGAGGAGGAATTCCTTGAGGTTGAGAGTCTTGTCAGCCTGAAATGCCCTCACAAGCTCCTGGTTGATATTGAAGGGAGCAAACGACTGGGGAACCGCGCCTCCCATGAAACACGCAGTTTCGACCTCCTGCTCGGCCATGTCCTTTATCTTGTCGTAGACCAGAGACGGAAACGCGACCCCGGTCAGGGGCTCATGGTTCCAGATCACGCCCGGAGTGAAATAGACGTCTGTCTTTGAACCTTTCTTTCCGAGATCCTGAATGAGAGGCTTCTCCTCTTTCGTGAACCGGTTATAGACCGCCATCTGATGAATCTCGCGCGCTTCGGGATATTTCGGGTGCCGGTATGAGAGAGCCCATCCTTTGGTTTGAAGCGAGGAGACCTCGACATCGAGGCCGTCTTCAAGCCCGTTCCAAATGTAATCGTGCTCGGCCCAGAACGGCTCGAGGCGCAGGAGCGTGCGGAATGACGGATTGACCGTGCGTCCCGCATCCCGGAGGGTCTTCATGAACCGCAAGAGGTTCAGCGCCGCCGCCTCGGCGATCTCCTTGTCCCCTTTCCATTCCCTGATGACGTAGCCGCCGCCATTCCGGCCCACATAGAGCGAACTCGTGTATTCAAAACCGGCGCCGCTGTCGTTCGACCAAACGGACATTGACCCCAGGTTGGGGACATGGTGCATCAAATTCCGCATCATTTCCGCATAATGTTCACGGACGACCGGATGGGCGATCGACAAATTGTACCGCGGTTTGAAACTTCGGAGAGGGTGGTCAACGCGTGCACCGCGCAGTACCGGATATCGCTGCAACAATTCATCGGGAACCGAGCGCGGTTCAAAGCAGACGATCCCGGGGGTCAGTCCGTATTTCTCGGCGAGCCCGGCGTTTGTCTTAAGGTAATTGAGATTTGCCTGCAGGTAATCTTCATCGTAGAAACCTTTTGTCAATTTGCTGGAGACAAACTGATCAAGCGCAGGACAGTACGTGTAGAAACGGTGGAGAAGTTCTCCTTTCGGACCTTGTTCGAAGGGAACCGGAAAGGCAAGCCCGTTGACCTCGGCATCGGAAAACCCGAGCCGGGCCAGGTCTTTGATGTAGGCCAACCTGTCGAAATCTCTCACCGTTCGTGCATGTTGTGTCAGGAAGAGGTCATAGACGGGCCTTAGACGGGGAAAAGCGGGGAAATAAACAACTCCAGCAGCGAATTCCGATGCCTCTCGGGTTGCCCATTCATCCCTTACGCGGCAGAACAATCCATAGAGAAGATGCGGGTGTGAAACCAAGAGCTCGAGGCCTGAATTCTCCCCAAGACGTGCCATCGCCCAATTCTGCTTCCCTTCGAGGGAGCGGTGAATCGATTTCCATCGGGAACGATCCTCCACAACCGCGACGCGAATTGCACCCTTTTGAGTCTCCAGGGATGTGGAGAATCCAACGGTAGCCTTTGAGCCATTCAGAAGTTGCAGTTCCAGTGCAACAGTCTCTTCGACCGGAATGGTTGGGTTCGTATACTGGATCGATTGTGCCTGACTGATAACCTGTTGGAGCGAGGGCATTCGTACTTCCTTTCGTTTTCTACTTTGTTGCGAAGGATTATTAGAAGCGGACTCAAAAACGTCCGCTCCTCCTTTTGTAAGGGTTAAAACCCTAAAAAGAGGACTTGGCATTGCCCCGCCCTAAAGGTCGGGGCAATAAAAAGCAACAAATCAACAAAGGGCTTTAGCCCTTTGCATTTTTTGAGATGGCTTCTAGTACTTTCCGTACGACTTGGCCACGTCGATCAGGGCGAAGAGATTCTCATCGGGTGTATCCCTCCCGCATTGATCTCCGCTTGAGAGAATATATCCGCCTCCCCCAGCCGCGGCATCGATGCATGCCTTGGCTTCCCGCTCGACATCGGCAACAGTTCCCCGCAACATCGTGTCAAAGGTGTTCACGTTCCCTTTGAGACAGAACTTGTCGCCATAGCGACGTTTCGCCTCGGCGAGGTCGATATCACCGCCGGGCGGCCGCTCAAGCGGCTCCATGACGTTGATATCGGTCTCACGATAATTGATGTCGACGATCATTCCTGATTTTCCGCATGTATGCTGGTGACAGATGACCCCGGCTTTCTTGCATTCGGAGGAGATCAGCTTGATGAGGGGAAGATCGTACGTCCGATAAATATCGGGTGAACTCAGGGTCAATGACGATGCGGAGCCTGCGATAAGAATCTCATCCGGTTTTTGAGAAAGAATCTCGTTGACAGCGCGTCCGACGAAAGCCATGTAGACCTCATGGACTCTCTTCATGACATCCTTCCGCTCGATCAAATCCATGATCGCCTGCATGGAGCCGCCGTCTCTCGCCCAGACCCAGAACCCCATAAACGTTTCGATGGCCACGCCATAGATGGCCAGCTCTCCGACCTTCTGACGGTTCCGGCAAATGTTCTTGAGCGATTTGTTCTCCAGATACCATTGAAGCTTGGAAAAGTCCTTCTCGAGATCCTGGATCATCCCGCGCACATTCCAGGGAGGATCGGAGACCGGATACGAAACGGCCTCTTCCAGTCGTCCGAACGGCGTGTCGATCCATCGCTCTGCTTTGATTTCCTCTTCGTTCTTGTCAATGACCCGATGGCTCCACTTTGGGTCTTCATGCATGGTCGCATTATCATAGATGTACCATCCGTCCATGCCGAAATGTTTCACCGCCTCGAGATATGCCACATCGAGGGGCGGGTCTTCGTAAAGATAGATGTCCCAAAAAGGCTTGCCGGTCAGCCGCGCCGGCACCATGTTCGATATGTCCGGTATGACCGGAACCCGGTCCGGAATTCCACGCCGCATCGCGGTCAGAATCCGCTCCCGCGGCGTCCATATTCTCTTCTCACTCATAGTCGTTCCGATGGTCTGAGTTCACTTTTCCAGTCCTCCGCAGCCGTGCGGACGGCTGCCAGGCACGCGTTCGGCGTTCCGTACGGTACAACACCGGTACCGAGAATGAATCCGGGGAATCCATTCGCCTCCTCGAGATACAGCATCGCCTTCTGGTACACCGCTTCCGGCGAGATCGTCAGAAAATCTCTTGTAGAGATATTACGACGAAATGCAATCCCTCTTTTCGAACATTCATCAACGAAGGCCGCGGCATCTGCCGGGGTGTCACACAGAATATTATTGCCGCCCGTGTCAACGTAGGAATACAGCATCGGTGTGGTGTTTCCTCCGATAATAAGAGGTACATGCTCAACACCAAGCCGGCGAATCGAGGAAATCAATTCCTGTGTCGGTTCAAGAACGAAATTCCTGTACATCTCAGGGGAGAGAAGGTCCGGCGAGGCCTGGGAGTCAAAGGCAATCACTCCACAGCCGGTTTCTACGTACGCTCTTGCATATTCCGCTGCAACATGGCCGGCGAACTTCAGAATATCATGAGCCCGCTGAGGGTCGGTCAGCGTCATCATGAAGAGGCTCTCAGCACCGACCAGATTTGCAGAGAGTGAAAAAGGCCCGGAAATCGCGCCTCGAATTGGGACGGTCTCTCCAAGGGCGCGCACAACCCGGCGTGCCACCTCGAGATTGACCGGCATCCTTCCGTCCTTCTTCGGCTCAGGGACTTTCAATGAACTGACCGGCATCTCCTCCTTCAGCACAACGCCTTCATTCCCGATCGCAGGGATGTAGGTGTCGCCGCCCTCAAAATATGTGACGGCACTCCCGACAGCTTCCGCCTCGACATTGTAGACATCCAGGCCGATCACGAGCGCATCAGATCGTACCGCCTCGTATTCCGCCAACACGGCTTTCGTGAACAGATCGGGGTCTCCGCAGACCCGCGTCGGAGTCTCGCCGATAAACCAGGCCTTGTGCTCATAGATTGCCGGAACGAACGGGACCCGATCGGGCTTGCGACATTCCAAAGCATCAGTCAATCGTGTGTGTGGTTGAGGCATTTGTCAAAAGAATACTTACACGAAGATCACGAAGAATGCACGAAGTTCAAGAAGAACAGCACGCTCCCCTTCGTGTCTCTTCATGCTCCTTCGTGGATCTTCGTGTAATTTGTTCTTCAACGTGAGTGAGTTTCAATGCGTGACCTGCGCTCAAGCAAGTTTGTGCACCTGTATCATTGATTCAAACTTCATGATCTCTTCGTACGACGAATTCGCCACCACCCACACAGAGGCGTTAGCGGTGCCCGCTGCTACGCCAAATCTCAGGGACCGCTCGAAATCCCATCCCTTCGTGAATCCGTAAAGCATCCCCCCGACCATGGAATCTCCCGACCCGACCGGATTCACCGCTTGGATAGAGGGAACCGTTACCTTCCATTCACCTTCGTCCGCAGCTGCATACACCGGGTTTCCACCATCAGTCAGGAGAACGTATTTGATCCCCGCTCCTCTCCACTTATCCAATCCCCTTCGCACTTCATTCTCGTTGTTGAGCACCGTCCCGAACGTCCGTTCAAATTCCTGCCGGTTGGGCTTGATCATTGTCGGAACCGCCTTCAATCCGAGCGTCAAGGCATTGCCGTAGGAATCCAAAACGCTCTTGATCCCCGCTTTATGAGCCGCAAGAACGGACTCGTAGAAGATATCATCCGACTCATGTCCAACCGAACTCCCGCTGCACACAACCCATGTGCTCTTTCCTGCAAGAGAAGAAACCTTCCCGGTGAGCTCATTCACTGCATTGACGCTTACATGCTCCGACGGCTCGAAGACGGCCGTTGCTGTCCCATCCTGTTCCAGATACGTCACCCCTTCCCTCGTCATGACCAGGGCGTCAACAAACTCGTGGCGAATCCCCTCCTTTTCCAGCAACTTCTTGATCACCTCACCCACTTCACCACCCAGAAAGCCCGTTGCCAGAACATCGACACCGAGACATTTCAGTTGGCGTGCGACGTTGATCCCTTTGCCTCCGACAACCATCGACATGGACGATGCCCTGTGGATGGCCCCTTTTTTCAGGGAGTCCAGCCGCACGGTCTTGTCCAACATCGGGTTCAGCGTGACAGTTGTGATCATCGTAAAAGCTTCACAGCGCTCGCAACAGACGATTCCTCGTGAACGATCGCGCAAAGCGCAGCAACAAGCTTCTCAACGCTCTTGTGCTGCCAGACCGATCTTCCAAAGACGATCCCCGCCGCATCAGCCTGGACGCAATCATAGGCAAACTGCAGAAGCGCTTCGTCGCCCTGGTCCTTCCTGGGCCCTCCGGCTACGATCATCTTCGCACCGCATGTCTGCACGACCCGGCGAAACGATGCAACCGATCCCGAATAGCGGGTCTTGACGATATCGGCGCCATGCTCTGCCGCAATACGTGAAACAGTTTCGGTCTCCCTCGCAACATCCCCGTCTCCCTTTGCGGCAAAAATCTCCCGCTCAAAGTGATTATTCAAAAGGCTTGGAGCCAGAATCTCGGAAATCAGCGGCAGGCCCATCTTGTCAGAATCTTCCGCTGTCTGACCAAGACGCTTCAGCGAAGCCGCGTCGAATTGCGTTCCAACGAATGTGAAGACGATACCGGCATCCGCTCCCAATCTCACCGCCAGATCGACGCTGCAGATTGTCTCATAGTCTCCGGCGACCGGCGTGTATTTGGTAAAGGCACCATCGAGCCGAAGTATGACACCAAGATCGCCCAACCGGCCGGCGACCTCACGAAGTACTCCGGGAGTCACAAGGACCGCGTCGGCGTTCGTCGCTGCGATCCTTTCTGTGAGCGCCCCGGGGTCTTCGAGACCGGCCGCTGGCCCGCCGTACTGGCCATGATCGAACGGAATGATCACAGCTCGCTTGTGTTTCCATACCCTCCGGAGACGCAGTTGTTTTCCCGTGTTCATTCGATTTCTTTCAATAGTTCTGGTGACGTCAGCGTATTGTTACCGAATCTTCCCAGTATCTCCACTTCACAAATCCCACCTTCGGCGGGGTTCCGTCAAGCTGCAAGGCATGTTCGTTCGGCAACGCTTCCATCAACGCCTTTCCGCGATAAAAGACCTTAAGAACGCTCGATGCACTGTAACTGACCCTATTTTTCTCAGTCGTGGCAAAGAAGAAATGCGCATCCGTTTCAAAATCCCCGTACGTCACTTTTCCGAGGTTATACAGATAGCGTGGACGGATATTTTCACGCGCAACTTCCGCTTGTAAATCGATCTTTACCCCAATGACCGAATTACCCGACGCCCGTTCAAGTGAGAGTCCGACTGCTTTATATGGTGTCGATGTGTTGAGGAGCTTCACTCGCCGGAATAAGCCCTCTACGCCCGATCTCCGATCATGAGGGATCAGGACAGTCACAAATACTTCTGTGTCTCCAGCTTTATACTGGCTTGCGATGGTCTGATAGACAGCGTGTTCGTTTTGCTGGCTCCTGCTTATCGGCTCTGTTCCGACTGTTTTTGCGTACGTGTCGGGGAAATATACAAGAAGTGAGCGATCACGTGAGAACTTATACGATTGAATCGAGTCAGTTGCGATATCGAAGTAATTCTCACCGTGTGCGAGAATGTGTTGTCCGTGCCAGAAATTTGTGAAGGTGAAGTAGTCGCTGCGGAGAATATTGATTCCGTCTATGACCACAAAATAGTCCTCGTCCTTTACATACACGACTGTCCGGTCCCATTGATAGCCCAAATCCTCGTCAATGAGCCTGGTACGGCTCATATCCACCTCCTTGAGGTTAAGAAAGTCGACCTTTTGCGTACGGATTGCCCGATATGCCCCGGAATTTCTGACGAACTCAAGGGCGGTCTGATTGCGGTCCCGTTTGTCCAATCTGGCCACCAGACGGTTATGGAAGTAGTCCTGGCGCCAGGCGCCATACGCGCCGCTGGGAAGATCGTTTCTGTAGTCGGCATCGTGGAGAAGCACCGAACCCTTGCTCATGAGAAGCGGGATGCTGTTTTCGTCCGCATGGCCGTGATGCATTTTCTCCTCTTCCACCGAGATCGTCTGACGGAGGAATTCCCTGTCCTGCCACCCTCCGTCTCCTTCATCGCGGTATGTCACCATCAAGTAGGTGCTCTGGTCATCCCATCCGTTGCGAAAAACAACTTTCTTACCAACGACGTCTTCAAGGACTTCCTGACTTAGTCCCGATGGATGCTTTGGCTCCACTGATTCATCGCTCCATCGGAATGCATCCGAAAGCGAATACGCTTCGCCCACTCCAAGCGTGTCGGTATATTTCTTGGCTGTCCGGAAAATCGTCTGCGCAGCCCATTTCATTTCGGGGTCTTTGAAAACAGCCGCACCTTTTTCGAAGACCGGAACGAATCGGAGGCCCTCCCAACCCGAGCCCCATCGAGCGTCTCCAAACTCGGGGACTGTGCCGTTCGGGCCGATGAGCTTCGCATAAAACTTGAGGTAATACTTGGTGATCGGGGAATCGAAGAACTCGGGTTTCTTTGCAGCTTCGACAAATGAATAGAGGGAATACAGCCAGACAGGATGATAAACGGTTGCATCTTCGATCTCCCATTCGCGCAGGTTGTCGCTTGCAATAACTTCCGCCATCTGGCGCCATTTACCTGCGTCCGGATGGTTCGGCAGGGCAAGAACCGCGTACATCAGGGCCTCCGCCCGCAGAATGGCCCGATTGTGAGCACCCCATTCAGGAAAATGGAAAATGAAATTGGCACTTCCTGCGATGTCGTTCTCGATCTTCTTCTTCGCCGCGGCATCAAGAACTCCAGCCTCACGGATGCGAAAATACGTTCTTATGTAGGGAGGAATAAAGAAGAAATTGGCAATTGCGGGAACACCATTCATGTATTCGGCACGTGTGGTGTCGTACCCTTTCGGGAGGATCTTGCGCAGGTCGCCGTACTCGGAGATGATCTGCCCGGCTCTCCGTGCATAGGTCAGGTCCTTTGTTTCCTCATAGAGGAACGCCATCGCACATGCGAGATAGACAGGAGCGCCCGGCGAATCATAGCCCCAGAGAACGTTATCCCTGGTGGTCTTCTTCCAGCGATCGATCAGGGCCGGATATTCCCTCCATCCTTTTTCAGCGGCCTTCTTGATCTCTTCCCGATAGACTGCTCTTTGCGAAAATGCGGAAACGGAGAAGAGAATTGCGGAGAGAGAAACAATGCAGAATCGGTGCATAAGCGTCGGATCCTTCCTACCAGTGAATGACAACCTAGTTTGTGATGAGCCGTTGAATGATTCGGAAAGCTTTTTCAAGCTGATCCAGCTCCAGAAACTCCTCCTTCGTATGTGCCTGGGCAATATCACCAGGCCCGAAGACGACGGTGGGGATCCCATGGCTTGTATAGATCCCCGCATCAGTAGCGTAATTTGCCGGTTCGATTCGGACGCTGCCGAGTTCGCTTCGAATTGCGCTTGAAAGCACCGTCAGCACTTCAGCATCCTTTGGAATTTCAATTCCTGCCACAGAGAGAAAGGGGTCTTCAGTGACCACGTTGGGCAAATCCTTCGCCGCTTTCGAAACGGCATCCAGAATTGCTTCGCGTGATTCTCCTGGCAAGGAACGCCGGTCGATTTCGATCCAACATTGATCAGGAACCATATTCACCGCCTGTCCTCCTTCGATCACGCCGACACTCAGGGTGGGAGTGCCGAGGAGAGGATGCGGCTTACGCCGTTCAAGCTCTAATGCATGTGCTTCGAGACGTACAATGAGCGGAGCCATGAAATAGATGGCGTTTTTCCCAAGGAACGGATATGCGGAATGGGCGGCCACTCCACTTGTACGCATTCTCCAGCGAGTCACTCCTTTGTGCGCATGGATAATCGACAACAACGTCGGCTCCCCGCAAATGCCGTACGTGGCCTTTAGCCCTTTTTTCACCGCCGCCTGAGCCCCGGTAAATTGATACTCCTCATCAGAGACAAAAAGAAGAAGAATATTCCGGTTGAGCTTGCGCCCTGATTTCAGTATTTCTATGACGGCGGTGCAGAATGCCGCTATCGATCCTTTTGTATCGCACGACCCGCGCCCATAGAGCCTCCCGCCGCGAATTGTCGGCACGAAGGGATCGATCTCCATGTTGTCCGCATGGACGGTATCCAGATGGGCCTCGAGCATCAGCGTTTTCGATGCGCCTGCATCCACGAATCCCATCACATTGGGCCGGCCCGGTGATGATTCGTATACCTCGACGTCGATACCATTTTTCCCGAGGAACGCGGCAATAAAGTCGGCCAGATTCCTTTCCGAATACTCCGGGCCGCTTCGGGTCCTTCCCATGGGATTCATGCTGGGAATCGCAACAAGGTCGGCCAGCAGCTTCGTCGCCGGATCCGGATTCATGTACCCTCAACGATTGCAAGGACTCTTGCTGGAGCGCCGTCTCCGCCCTGAATCAGGAGCGGGGCGGAAATGAGCTTGACCATTCCCTCCTTGAGCTTCGAGGTGTTATTGATATTTGTGACGAGAGGAATTCCTTGTTTCAGACAGATATAATGGACGTCAAGCGTAAACGGAGTATCGGAGGCAATGACCGGTACCTTCATTTCGACAAGAAACTCCGCTCCGTCGTTCGACAGCGGCGGATATGTTGTGTAGTAATCCGATTTTCCAAAATGGGCATCCCAGCCGGTCTTTAAAATGACGCCGAGCCCAGGTTTTGTGAGTTTCTTCTTCAGTTCGTCGGCAGTGATTGGCTTCCGGGGTTCACGGGGCGTGAAATCCAGGACCTGCGCGTCGATATACCAAAGGTTTGGGTCATACTGATCCATTGTTGGATGTCCCTCAAGGACGTGTGAAGGGGCATCGATGTGAGTCCCGCTGTGCGTTCCAATCGACACGCGCGTGACAACGCACCGGTGTTCCCGATAATTTGCCGTGGCCTCAAGACGCGTTGCTGGATGCCAGGGAAAATAAACCGGTATATCGTTTGTCACAGGATGTGTAAGGTCGACAACCTTCATGGTTCAGTGTCCTCAGTCGGAGCGCCTTTTCCCGGTACGGGCAGCCCGGACCGGTCGGGAACCCAGACGATCGCGTCCACGGGACAGGCCTCAAAGCAGAGTCCGCACCCCGTGCAATTCCCCTCGACGACAACCGCTGTCCGTTTGTATTTGTGTTTCGCCCGCGCCTCCATGACAATCGCATCGAAAAAGCATATCGGAGGACAGCGATCGCAAGCAATGCACTTTTCCTCAACAACTGCCGCAACCGGCGGAAATTCTTTTGCGAAATCCGGCGGCAGCGGATTGAGACCCGGGTATTTCTTCTCACTTCCAGTCATTTCTGGGTCCTGATTTCGGTTCGCCCGACCAACGGACGATTTCGTCGGGGTGGGTCATGTGCTGAATCGCCTTCCCCCTGATTTCATCGAGCGAGGTGATCTCCTTCCTTGCCATATACTCGCTGATCTCCTTGTTGATTCTCCCGACAGACTCCCACCCGTTGATCATGATGACAGAGAGAATCTGAACCATCGTCGCTCCAAGCAGGACATACTTGATGACATCCTCCCCGCAAATCACTCCGCTTGTCCCGCTGATCGGTATCTTCACCTTTTGCACAGCCTCTGCAAGGTGGCGCAGGGTGTAATACTTTGCCCAAGGCCCCCCGACTCCGGCAAAGAAACCGTGGAGAATCGGGCGTTGCGTTTCGACATCCACATCGAAGCCCCGTATACGATTGCACAATGACAGTGCGTCTGCGCCGCATTCCTCGGCAGTGACGCATTGCTGAAACACATCGGGCCCCGCCGCAAGTTTGACGAGGACCGGAAACTTCACAGACTTCCGGACTGACCGGATTGCCGAAACAAACGTCGTTTCAAAATCGAGGCTTCCCGGGCGATGTGGAGAGGAGATATCCAGTTCGATTGCATCCGCCCCGCTTTGTTCAACCTTTTGCGCCATCATCACCCAATCCTCAACCACGTCCGCAAAAATGCTCCCGATAATCGGAACGCGGGCTCTCTTCTTGCATGCCTTGATGAAGTTCCAATAGTCCTCCAGCGTTCCGCTGTACCCCTGTTCGTATGAATAGAGCGTGAAGTGTTTAGACCTTCCATCCATCTGTTTATCCCAATCGAGCAACTTGTACCTGGGACGGGGCCAGAATCGCATATGTTCGAACTTGTCCGAGCAGGCTGTTTTCAGAACCACCGCGCCGATGGTCTGGTCCTCCGCAAGCTTGACCTGATTCACATCATGGCTTGCCGGGCCCGATGCAACCATCAACGGGCTTTGCATTGTAAAGCCGAGAAATGATGTCTTCAGAGACATTGCTATTCGGTCCTCAAAGGGGGTCGTGCGGAGAGGTCGAGGCCGTCTCCACGCTTGTATCTCCCCGGAATCGTCACCGGAAGTCTTCCGGAAACAGGAATTGCGCCCGTAATGGCCTTCACGACTGATCGCTCGGCGAGAACGGTTCCGTTGTATGCGGCAAGAATGGCTTCTGTCAGCGGGATTTTTCCGAGAACATAGGGATCTCCGAATGCCGTTAGGATCGAAGGCACCCGGGAACGGGCAATCTCACCGAGAAAATCCCTGATATCATTGCGAATTCCCAGCTTCCCTTTCCATGCCCCAACAGAGAGATAGACTCCGACAAGACTTATGTCCGCGGCCTGCGACAGTCTCACAGCCTCAGCCAACTGCGAGTTCCCCGACTCGTTCGAAATCCGCGAGATTGTCACGCTGAAGTGTGCCTCGGCAAGCATCGCCTCAAGTTCAAGCCCTGCCTGAGTATCGACCTGATCCGTGACGATCACAAGATGAATCCTTTGCGAGGGCCGCAGCGGGATGATGTTGCTTTCGTTGCGCAACAGGGTGATCGATCTGTCGGAAATCTCCGCAGCCTTCTGAAGAGATTCGGGGGCTCCGACTTCATCAGCGATCTTTTCGGGATCAACTCTCTTTTTCACGTTGAGGCCAAGCCATTCTTTCGCCGAAAGGATCCGCCGGACGGATTCATGGATCCTCGACTCCGTAATTCGGCCCGACCTTACGGCGGCGAGGACGGCCTCATATGCTCTTTCACATTCCTCAGGCACAAGGACCACGTCAGCTCCCGCCGACACCGCCAGCACTGCAGCTTCTCCCGGCCCGGCGTAATCAGTTATGCCCTGCATCGTCATCCCATCGGTCACAACGATCCCCCGGAAGCCGAGCTCTTTCCGGAGCAGGCCATCAATGACGACAGACGAAAGCGTCGCCGGAACTCTGCCCGTGTCGAGTCTTGGGAGCGCGAGATGTGCGGTCATGACGGCTTTCGCTCCGGCTGCGATTCCAGCCCTAAAAGGAACCAACTCAACCTTTTCCAATCGTTTTTGGTCAAACGGCATGACCGGAAGCATCATGTGCGTATCTTCTTCCGTGTCTCCATGCCCGGGAAAATGCTTGAGCGTGCCTAGAGCCTTTTCATTCTGAAGACCCCGGACATACGCTTCGACAAGGCGTGCCACCTGTTCGGGGTCCTCCCCGAACGATCTGGTATTGATGACAGGGTTTTCGGGATTATTGTTGATGTCCGCAACAGGCGAATTTGTCCAATGGATTCCGACCGCCCGTGCCTCGCGCGCCGTGATCGCTCCCATCGAAGCAGCGTACTCGGCCGAGCCTGTCGCCCCGACGGCCATGAGGGAGGGAAACTGCGTCCCTCCGCCGGGCACATACCGCGGGAGCTCCGGGCCTCTTCCCCGGACATGACGCCACGGGTGAAGGAAGGTCAAGCCACTCTCCAGATCTGCGTTGAAGATCAGGGGAACCTTTGACTCGCGCTGAAGCGCGTTGGTCATCATCGCGATGTCGGTCACCGTACCACCGGCCAGGACAAAACCGCCGACATGATAACGCTTGATCATGTTCACAGCATACCTGTACGCAGGACTTTCCCTGTGTGCATAGACCGCGACAAGATCCACAACAAACAGTTGGCCGATTTTTTCTTCGAGCGTCATCGATCGGAGCGTCGTTTCGACCCACCCCGCATCCTTTGTCGGAGTTTGCGGCAGTGAAACCATAAGAGCCATGAATCCCATATTCAGGATTTTTTTCATGAGGAAGGAACCGATAATTCACGGACTGTATACTTCTGCGCCGCTTTTTCTTTCAACCGACACCCGTTTCCATTTCCTTCGGGAATCGTGATCACACCTTTATCAACCGTTATCAGCGGATCAACAATATCGTCCACAAACCACCGTCGCGATGACTCTACGTCGGTCGGATAGGTGAAATTTCCCAAAGTTGCCAGATGAAGCGTTTGAACGCCGCCGATTCCAAGCTCAGGCATCGTCCCTGCCCATACCGGGATTCCCGCCTGAGCACACACGTCGTGAATCTCTTTTGCTTTTTTCAGCCCGCCAACGCGCTGCACCTTGATGTTCACAATCTTGCAGGAACGCAATTCTATCGCTCGCTTGACAGCGGCCAAGTTCTCTGCTCCTTCATCGAGGCAAACCGGGGTCTTGATCTTCGACTGCAGGAGCGTATGCCCTTCGAGATCATTCTTCGGAAGCGGCTGCTCAATCATCATCATTTCGAAATCATCAAGATGGGTCAGATGAGGGATATCCGCCTGTCTATAGGCGCAATTAGCGTCGACCATCAAGGGAACTCCCGAAAAATTCTTCCGCACCATTTCCAGGGGCTTAACATCCCATCCCGGCTGTATCTTGATCTTGATTCGTTTGTATCCCTCCTCCATATAGCGCTCGATTGCCGAACGAAGGCCGTCTATTGTAGGGTAGATTCCCACCGCCAAGCCCGACTCGAGACGATTCCTCTTCCCTCCCAGCATCTTGTACAGCGGGCGGCCTGATTTCTGTCCGATGAGGTCCCACCATGCCGTCTCAATTCCGGCTCTGGCGAACGGGCTCCCGGGAATTCTCTCCAGGACCGCGTTGACCTCATCGACCGTTGAAGGCGATTCCCTGACAACAGCGGGAAGAAGGTCATCGACAAGATGCTCCCACACGCTTTCTGGCGTATCTTCCGAATAGAACGATCCGGCCATCGGTGATGCCTCGCCGTAGCCAACCACACCCTCGGAATGCACGCCCACCACGATGCCATCCTTACTTCCTATCTCACCGTTGCTAATGCGAAACGGTTCCACGAGGGGAATCCGAACGTGTGTGAGAGTGATGCGATCAATCTTCATCGAAAACGGACCGGATTCTTAAGCTCGCCGATGCGTTCCACCCGGCATGTTACCGTATCGCCGTTCTTGATCGGCCCAATCCCTTCGGGAGTACCTGTTGAGATGATATCTCCCGGTTCAAGAGTGATTAGTCTTGAAATAAACTCGATCTGGGTCGGAATATCGAACACCATGTACTTCGTATTGGCTTTCTGCCTGATCTTGCCGTTCACTCTGCATTCGACATCAAGATGAATCGGCATCC
>DATDRF010000043.1:0-3512 GCA_035291905.1 Bacteroidota bacterium | reverse complement strand
GCGGGCCTGCCCCGCCTGTCCCCATTGTCATTGATCGGGATGCTCTTGACGGGGTCCGCCAGTTGCTTGCCCGCTATGCTTTGTGGCGGTTTTGGCGGAAGAGAAGGGGGTCTGGGGGCCTGCCTGCCGGAGCATGCTTTCAAATGCGTAGGCAGGATGAGTTTGCGAATCCTGCCAATCCTTTCATCCCGTCTGACCTCTGACTTCTGATCTCTGCCCCCGCGTACGCGGGGGTCTGTCCTCCGCTCCTTGCTTCTTTCTCCTTTATTCTTGATTCTTCCTGCTGAACTTCTTCCGGACTTTCATGAGATTATTCACACGCTCTTATCCTCTTACCCTTCGAATTCCGAACTCCCCCATGGCCAACGCTCATCGCTTCTTTCTCTTCATCATTCTCATCTTCTCACTCCCGTTCGCACTCCCCGCTCAGACGGTTTTCCACATTTCTCCTGCCGGGAACGATGACTGGAGCGGGACAATCGCTTCACCGAATCCATCCCGCACGGATGGGCCGTTTGCCTCGTTCGAGCGTGCACAAAAGGCGGTGCTCACGGCTAAGGGAAAAACAGAGGAGGGGGAAATAACAGTCCTTGTGCACGAGGGTGTGTACGAACGGACAAGAACGCTCGCGTTCAGGCCTGAAGACTCAGGTACCCCGAAGCTCCCTCTTGTCTGGCGCTCCGCCCCGGGTGAGCGAGTCGTTCTTTCGGGCGGAAAGGCAATATCGGGATTCACAGTAGTCAAGAGCGAGTCGATCCGCAATCGGCTCGATCGCAACGCAAGGGGGAATGTCCTTCGGGTTAATCTGAAGGAGCAGGGAACCTCAGACTTCGGTACGATCGAACAGCGGGGAAGTGCCGGCCTGGAGCTTTTCTTTAACGGAAGCCGAATGACCCTCGCCCGATGGCCAAACAAAGAATGGCTGCGCATCGCCGATGTGCCTCAATCGGGCGACTCACTCTATAACGAGGGGTTGGACCGTGAACGCAGATTCAACAATGTCCCCGTCGGCCGCCACTACGGCCGCATCTCCTATACGGGAAACCGCCCATCGCGATGGAAAGACCCCGGGACGGCATTTCTGCATGGATACTGGACCTGGGACTGGAGCGACTCGTATCAAAGAATCGAATCGATCAACACGCAGAGAAATGAGATCACTCTTGCCGAGCCGCACCACCACTACGGTTACACCTGGAACCAGCGATATTATGTTCTGAACGTCCTGGAAGAGCTCGATTCGCCGGGCGAATGGTTCCTTGATCGCAAGACCGGTGAGCTGTATTTCTGGCCGCCATCTCCGGTGGACGAAAAGGAATGCACCGTCTCTCTTCTTGAGTCGCCGTTCATCACTCTCGACGGCACCAGCAACATCACGATCCAGGGCCTGATCTTTCAGCAATCCCGCGGCGAGGGAGTCCGCATGACAGGCGGAAGGAATAATCTTGTTGCAGGCTGCACGTTTCGGCAGATCGGCAAAGAGGCCGTTGCGGTCGATGGAGGCAACGACAACGGCATTACGAGCTCGGATCTCTATGATCTCTCCCTCGCCGCAATTCGGCTGGTCGGCGGGAATCGGAAAACGCTCGAGCCCGGGAGGAACTTCGCTCATAACAACCATATTCATCACTTCAGCCAATGGCTGCGAACCGGCCAGTACGGAGTGTTCATCGACGGCGTCGCGCATCGGGTCTCGAACAACAAGATTCACGATGCTCCATTTGAGGCGATCTATCTTCGCGGCAACGAACATGTGGTCGAGTTCAACGAGATCCACAACATGATGCAGGAGTCGGGAGACGCGGGAGCGATTCATACCGGGCGGGATTGGACCTGGCGCGGGAATATCATCCGGCATAACTACTTTCACCATCTGCTCGGCCCCGGCCTTCACGGTGTTATGGCTTCGTACCTGGACGATTGGAGCAGCGGATTCACGATTTACGGGAATGTCTTCTACAGGGCCGGCCGGGCGGCGTTCATCGGCGGCGGCAGAGACAATACGGTCGAGAATAACATTTTTGTCGAATGTGCCCCGTCGGTTCATGTCGACGCCCGCGGGCTCAGCTGGGCGGGGTATTATTTTGACGGAACGTTTCCGGAATTGTTCGAAAAAATGGATGAGATGAACTATCGCGAACCGCCGTACAGCACGCGATATCCTGAGCTGTTGAAACTGTATGACGACGAACCTCGTGTCCCGAAAGGAAACAAGATTATTCGGAATGTATCGTACGGCGGTCGATGGATGGATGTGTATGACTACGGGGCGTTCGACTTTTCGGTCGTGACGATAAAGGATAATCTGATTACAGACCCGAACATTCTTCGGCGACGAAAGAAGGGGGAAAAAGGATGGGATCCGTACTATCTCGATATTGACAGAAAGGAAGGATACGACCTTTACAAGTTCGGAGAGCCGCACATGATCGAGGAATTTGCGGGAAACATGTTTATGGAGGGAGATCCTGGATTTGTGGATTTGGAGGGAGAGGACTTCCGGCTGAAAGATGATTCCCCGGCGTTCCGATTGGGATTCAAGAGGATCCCCATCGAGAAGATCGGGCTGATTCAGGATGAATGGAGGAAAGCGATAAAACCTTGAACCTTGCCCCCGCGTACGCGGGGGCGGGGACTCCACCTGCGAATCATTCCTAACTTGCATTTCCCAATTGCATTTCGGGCTGCAGTTTGGTATGTATAGCAGGACAATCCGACCGCAGGAGGTTCGAATCGATGATTCAATCCCTCTCCCGCTCAAAAAGAATCCTTTCTCTTCTCCTTATTCCCTCAATTCTTCTGCTTGCCATGGCCTCTTCAATGCAGGGCCAAACCGCAACAGAGCCGAATGTCCGTAACGCGGACTGGAATATCGTTGGAGATGAGATTGTCGTGACGTATGACCTGGTGGGGACGGAGCAGGGCGACTATCAGGTGGAGGTGACATTCCTGAATGAGGCAAACAAAAGCGTTCGCATCCCCCTGAAAAATGCCCGGGGTGATATCGGCACGGTCCGCGGGCCTGCTGCCGGGAAGACTATCACATGGTCTTACAAGAACGACATCCCGGCGACAATGTACGGAGAAGGATTCTACTTAGGCTTTGAGATTGGCTTCAAAGGAACCGGCGAAAAATCCGGCATCTCCTTTGGCGGGATCCTGCTCTTGGTGGGACTATTAGGTGCCCTTTTTTATCTCGTTGCTGGGGGATTTGGACCCTCTGAAGAATAGGTCTGTGCTTCTGAATTTGATATGCAATATGTGATTCCTGGAGGATTCATGAGGATACTCCTTTTGTCAATCATCCTTCTTGTCGTCCTACCTGTCATGGGTCAGGAACGCTCGGGCCGCACACCCGCAAAACGATTGCCGGTGCCGGGACAAAAACAGGTATTGATCCCGTCGAGAGCGGAGGTCACCGTTGCGCAGGCGCGGCAGCTGGTGGAACAGGGAAAACGAACCGACGGAAAACTGATGCTCATGCGGCTCGACACTCTCGGGTCGCTGAATGC
>DATDRF010000042.1:0-14330 GCA_035291905.1 Bacteroidota bacterium | reverse complement strand
AAATTCATTCCTGATCGTCGTGGCAATATCGGATTCGATTTTGAAAAGGAGGGAATTGAGGTCAACTGTGACCAGGTTTGCACAGCGGCTGTACAATCGGTAGCTCGTGTCGTGTCCCGATTCCCGCATTGCGCGGTCGTTAACAAAAAACCGATCGAGCTCCGCGTCCTTGATCCTTCCTGACTCGTATCCCTTCACGAAGGACTTCGTTTCCATTCCATGTTTTTCAGCAAATGCCGCATAAACCTCATCGTAGTGCCCTGGCTCAACCTCCGATGCCGGCCCTGAGCCGCTGTCATAATAACGACTCAGTCCGCAAACAGTGAGATGATCGCGGTTCATCCAGACATCGCGATATTCCTTGATCGCTGCATTGAGCACACCTCCAAGCCAGCGTTTGTTGGAGTCGTTTTTCGGAAGTGCACCATACACGGCACTCGCCATCGATGTCAAAAAGGGCGGTTGGGAGCGGGTAAGATAGTACGTGCGATTTGCATTAAGGATCTTGCCGTAATGGTTGATCTCGTAAGCGAAATTGTCGACCAACCCTTTGGCGAGTTGAATCTTCCCGTCGTTCAACAGGCCGAGGGCAATGAAATAGCTGTCCCATCCGTACATTTCGTTGAACCTGCCGCCGGGGACGACATACGGGATTCCAACGTATCGTCCGTTCATGAGATCCTCGAGGCCGAGGGTCAGAAGGCCATGGCGCCCCTGAAGACTTCGTACGTAGTCAGGTGTGATAATGGCGGGAAGTTGCACGACGCGCATACCCGCGTCCGGGTATCTCTTCACTAGGTCCAGGTAGTATCGGTAGGCGGCTGTATCGGAATTCGGAACGTACACATATCTTCGTCCGTCGACGGTGGAGGTCTTTTCGTCAGACAGAATCTTCGCAATTCCAGTGCTGTCAATCCGCCGCGTTAATCCGTCCCAGTACACGTCACGGATCATTCTGGAAATCCGATTCGTCGGTGGTTCGAAAATATGGCCGACATCGAGTGCGGCTGAATAGTTGTCCGGCTGATTGTGAACTGTCAATTCCTGGAGGAGATTTGACAGATAGTATGCCCCGGCGACCTCATATAATTTGCCCCCGGTCGACCGAAGCCAGAACTGTTTGTCCCCCCTGTCGGTGCCACGAATGTGCGGGTCGTCAATAGTAATCTTCTTGTCGCTGTCCGTATCCTCTTCATGGAGGAGGTCAGCGAGAGTGATTTTGATCTCGACGAAGACCGCCGAATTTTCCGTGCGCTGGGCTGCCTGAAACGCGGAAGAGACTTGAACAGGAAAACCAAAAAAGGGAACGATGATCGACCCACACACGCAGAAGGCCGCAACGCGGTTCCCAAGAGGGATCGTATTCGTTGGAATCTTCATGTTCTCAGCACATGGTGCCGGTCGGGCCGGATAAAAAAGCCGATGTTTTTCCTTTTTCCTGCGGGACTCTATCTGGGAGCAACCGGACCGTTCGGCTTAATGATCAGAGTCCTCGTTGGATAGGCAAAATCGATGTTGTTTTCCGCAAATCGCCTGAACAGTTCGGTGTTGATCGTTTCCTGGATATCCATGTACTTGTTGTAGTCCGGGTCGAGGACAAAATAGACCGTTTCGAACACCAGTGCAGAATCGCCGTACTCCCTAAAATGTGCTCTGTCAAATCGAACTCCGGGCTGTGATTCAATGATTTGCCTCAACATTGGTTTGATCAAAGCAAGCTTCTCGAAGGGGGTTTCGTACGTCACGCCGATGGTAAAAACAACGCGCCGTTCGTTCATCCTCTTATAATTACGGATGCGACTTTTCAGGAGGTCCGTATTCGAGAAAATCACCTCTTCCCCCGAGAGGCTTTGGATGCGTGTTGTCTTAAGGCCTATATGCTTCACCGTGCCGAGATAGTTGTCGACGATGACAAAATCGCCAACAACAAACGGTTTGTCGAGGATGATGGAAAGCGATGCAAAGAGGTCCGCCAGGACATTTTGAACAGCCAAGGCGATAGCAATGCCGCCTACACCCAACCCTGCAATAAGGGTGGTGATATTGAAGCCAAGGTTGTCAAGAACCAGGAGAAGGGCAACGGACCAAAGCACAAGTCTGGAAACAAAATCCAGCACCGAGCGCATTGAAGCATTAGCCGATCCTTCCTCGATTCGTTTGTTAAGGACCTGGTCGAACCAAAACGTTACGAGGTGGTTTGACCAAAGCGCCCCCTGAACGACCAGTGTGAGGATCAGAACTTTCTGGACAATCAGATCTGCCTTTTGCGGCAGAGTGAGTGTCAGCGCGCTCACAAAAAGCGAAACCATCAGAAGGGAGAATGGTTTGGTTCCCCGGATCAGACTGACGACGAGGTCGGTCAGTTGGGTCTCAGTGGTGGCGGCAAATGCGCCGAGCTTCTTTGCCGTGAATTTCTTCAGAAGACTCAAAGCTGCGAATGCGGCTGCAGCCACCAGAAACGCGGTCAGCCAGTCCGTTATTGTTATCTGGAATACCGTTTTGTTGAGAATGTCCATATTGGTCTAAGTTCCTGTGAAAGCGGAAATGCGAAGTCGCCCACAAGGCGACATCGTCATCCTCATTACAGGCCCTGTTCTACAAGAGAACTCAACAGCGACAGAACCTCATTGACATCTCTCAGGTTGTGTTGCGCTTTCGTGTTGGAGACCCCCACGCGGAGGGAAAACGCCGTCTTGGGAAGGACAGCAAAGAGATCTTCGTCGGTCCAATCGTCCCCAATTCCCATGACAAAGCCATAGTTCTCTTTTGTTATCCAGTGCATTGCGGCCATCCCCTTGTTGACCCCCCCGTGCCGCACCTCCACCACCTTGCTTCCCTGCAGCACCTGGACATCGATGTTGGCGGTAAAGCTGACGAGATGGTCCGTCAATTCCGCAGCAATTTGTGCAGCTTGATCGGGATCGGCCGGCCGATAATGCCAGGCGAGTGAATTTTCTTTCTCTTCGATGAAGGAACCCGGAAGACGGTCGACGTAATGCTGAATGACGGGGAGAAGCGGCGCCTTCCATGCAGGATTTGTGAGTTTGATTGCCTGCCACTCCGAGCCCACTTCTTTCAGCCAGAAGCCATGCTCAGCGACCAATGCAATCGGCAGATTGCCGAACCAACCATGAAGCGTCCCGCGGTCACGTCCGCTGATGAGGACAACATGGTTCTTCGCGTTCGCGGCAAGCTTAAAGAGGAGGTCAATGAGCGATTGGGTCGGAGCGGCCTGGTGAGGGCGTCGGACGAAGGGGACCAGTGTTCCATCATAATCCAGAAACAGCAATCTCCGGCTGGAGGAATGGTATTGCTCAACGAGCGATTTGCGTCCAGCTGTCGTTAGGATTTTTGCATTGAAGTCTTCCTGGACGGCTTTCATCGCTCTGAGGCTGTCGACGAATTCGCCCGCCCAGCGAACAACGTCGTAACGTCGCAACCGATCCTGCATAATCGTGTTCCGTCGCTTCTGCTCATCGATCGGCATCTGGAGCGCTGTCTTGAGAGCCTCGGCAATCTCCAGGCGATCGTTTGGATTCACAATAATTGCCTCTCCAAGTTCCTTGGAGGAGCCCGCCATTTCACTCAGGATCAATACGCCGGTTTTGTCCATTCTGGAGGCGATATACTCCTTGGCGATAAGGTTCATCCCATCTCTCAGCGGAGTTACGAGTGCCACGTCACTGACGCCATAGAGCGCCGAAAGGGGATAGATTGAGAGGTTTTTGAACTGGTACACGACGGGAGTCCATCCGACGTTTCCGTACTTGCCGTTGATTCTCCCCACATATTCCTCTATCTGCTTCTTCATCGATTCGTACTGATCGACCCCAATTCTCGACGGTACAACGAGCGCGATGAGGACTACCTTCTCCCGGAACTCAGGGTACGATTCAAGGAAAAGCTCATACCCCTGAAGTCGATTGAGAATCCCTTTGGAATAATCAAGGCGATCGACGGAGAGAATCGCCTTCGAATTGCCAAGCGTCGAGCGCAGTGTCGCTTTCTCCGACTCCGTCTCATCGCAGGTGCTCGCTTTGAAGAATCGGTCGAAGTCAATCCCCATCGGCAACGTCTCAACTTTGACGACATGATCAGGCAGCGTAAGACGACCCATGGTGTTGTCGGACCCAAGAATGCGCAGCACGGACTGGAGAAAATGATGCGTGTACTCGTACGTGTGGAAGGCTATCAAATCCGCTCCCAACATCCCGTTCAACAGGTCTTCTTTCCATTGGCGGGGCAGAAGCCGGAAAATCTCGAACGACGGAAACGGGGTGTGCAGAAAGAAGCCCGTCAATCCGTTGGGCCGGTGACGACGCAACATCAGCGGCAGAAGCATCAGGTGATAGTCCTGGATCCAAACGACATCATCCGGCCGGAGAATCTCAAGGAGCGTGTCAGCAAAGAACCTGTTGACTTTCTTGTAGTTCTGCCAATACTCGTCATTGTAAACTGTATAGGAGGGGAAATAGTGAAAGAGCGGCCAAAGCGTTTTGTTACAGAATCCCAGATAGAACAGGTCCATGTCTTCTTCCGACAGGAACACCGGATACGATTGATGCTCGGAAAGCGATCTCGCCCGAAGTTCCTGGCGGAAGGACTCATCGATTGTGCCGCCCGGCCATCCTACCCAAAGATGTTCCTCTCGAACCGGGAGATGGTACTTGTACGAATCGAGGAACGCACTGATGCCTGTCGCAAGTCCGCCGGCGGACTGGCTGAACTGAAGCTTGCTGTTCTCAACGCGCGCTGTGAATGGTAAACGGTTTGAGACCACGACAAGCCGTCGTCGTACGCTTTCTGGCATTTTTTTCTGAGGGTTCCTCGTACGCCTGATTTGGGCAATGATCTACAGTGTCACAACATCTTCGCGATGAAACAATGAGAGAAACAGCAGCAAGTATTCTTTAATGTGCCGCGTGATGAGGAAGTTGCTCTTGATGTGCTCTTTTCCGTTCGAGCCGAGCCGTTGTGCAAACTCGGGCTCGTTGATGAGCTGTTTGATCCAATATGCCGTTCCCTCAATCGAGTGGGTCAGAATGCCCGAATATTTATGGGCAATCTGAAGCGGGATTCCGCCGACGGCAGAAGCGATGGTTGGCTTTGCCTTCCACATCGCTTCGGAGACAGTCAATCCAAATCCCTCTTTCAAGGATTTTTGAAGCACCACTGTTGACCCGCGCTGGAGAGCGTTGATTTCGATGTCGCTGGACGGGGGGAGGAAGAGCACGAAGATATCCTTGTCTTTGGATGCCTCCTCCTGCACTTGCTGCATGATGACCGGGCCTTCCGGGTCGTCGGTCGCACCTCCTCCGGCAAGCACGAGCTGCAGATCAATGTGTTCCTTAACAAGCTTGTAGGCCTTGATGACACCAATGGGATCCTTCAGAAAGTCGAACCGCGAAATCTGGGTGACGATCGGGCGAGAGCGGTCGATGCCGAACTTCTCGAAGACCCCGTCCACCGTTTCGTTGGGGAGCTCCTTGTTCTTGTCGCTGAGTGGGTCAATCGACGGAGAAATAAGTATTTGAGGGATGGGGAGGCTCCGAGCAAACGAAGGGGACGAGAAAACCGCGGAGTCGTATTGAGTAATGTAGTCTTCAAGGAAACGCCAAATGTTCTTGTCAGGACGGGAAAAATCGATATGGCAGCGCCAGATCCAGTTCTTTCCGATCTCTTTCCGTCGCTCGATGAGAGCCACAGGCTGTGGATCGTGAACGAAGACAATATCCTCAAACGACAGCTGTGCGGCGTTCTCACGGTTTACCTCCAGGAACCACTCGTACTCTTCCTTGCTCACGGTCACAGGAACACCGTGCAAACCATTGTGGAATTTCTTCGTGACGACGAAGAATTTCTCGTCCCCTTTAATGACATCCCAACGTGCCGCCACGCCAAGCTGATTCAGTAGGGGGATCATCCGCGTGAGGATTTCGGCTACGCCGCCTCCGACGGCTGTGGAATTGATGTTTTGAATCCGTCTGCCTTCGAGGTGCTTCGAGAGGAGAAAAAGCTCTTCGATAACAGGCTGCCCGACAATCGGTATGTAGTCTTCAATCCTTACCATATTTTTCCACAAGTTGGATCAGTTTGTTGCGAAGTCCTTCAAGGGTGTGGGTATAGGGATCAAGCCGCGCAATTTGGTCTGCGAGGGCCGGCTTGCCAAGGTCGCGCAACCACTGAGAAAAATCATTCTCCCCTTTTTCAAGCCGAAGCTTGGCTTCGAAGATGTGAAAATAGAGAGAATTGACGCTCACGTGTCCCAAGAGGTCTTTGAATTCTTCGATTGAGTGCGCAACGTGGGGGGTTTTGATCACATACGTCCGCGAGGCCATAAAATGGAATTCCTGTCCCAAGGGAACGGAGGGAAGGCGTTCTGTCCCTTCAAGATGCGACTGAAGTATCTCCACAAAGGAGTTGCGAAGTTGTTCAAGATTGTGAAACTGGACGATATCCACGCTGGAAAGCCGCTCTCCGAGGGTCGGCTCATTGAGAGCCTGAGTGATCCAGAACGCAAAGTCATTTGGAGGCTCCGGAGAAAGAAAATGGTGCTGCCGCAAATACCTGTGCGTGTGATAATAGATGGATGACTCGGGAACAGCCTGGACCCCGGCGAGCAGTTCGGAGAGGTTTCTGGCCCTGCGACCGAGCAACAGCGCCTGGTCAAGCTTGGTATAGAAATAGAACTCAGTCATGGTGATCCGTGCATTGTAGCTGATACTTGGCGGAAGAAAAGCGGTTGCATGAAGATTCCTTCCTGCCAGGGGCTTTCTATATTTTAACATGTTTGCGGAGAGAGTCAAGTAAAAGGTCTCGCGTATTGAAATGGGACAGCGCCTCAAATCCATTCGTAATATCAAACGCGCAGTCGCCGGGACGCCGTGATTCACAAGGATATAATGAACAAGGGGTCCCCTCTGCGCTTCTCTGCGATGACCAGGTCGGGACTCTGCCAGAGAGGGAACACTCTTGAACTTGCGAATGAATTTGTTATACTATGAACACCGACCGCTGCAGGATGGAACCGTATGCCGCATGCGAAATCGGTCTGTGCGCGATTTGTGCCGATGGTGCGCTCTTCCTTCCCTCATGACCAGAAAGAAGTACAATGGCGCTGGAGCTTTCCAACTTTCTTGAGACCAACAAGAGCCGTCTCTCTCCTCTCCTGATTCTCATGCACGATTACCCGGATCCTGACGCACTGGCATCGGCGTTCGCGTTGCAGCATCTTGCCGAAATCAAGGGGGGCATTCGGTCGAGAATTGTGTACGGAAAGGAGATCGGACGGATCGAAAACCAGGAGATGGTGCGCCTTCTGAAGATCCCGGTTTATAAAATCCGTCCATCCGACTTTCGTCAGTTTGCCAGTATCGCTCTCGTTGACACGCAACCGGGATTCGAGAATAATTCTCTTCCCGCAGACCGCACACCGACCATTGTCATCGACCAGCACGTGCTGAACTCCATGCCTCCGATCGAATTCAGGCTCATCGACACCAAGGCGGGAGCAACATCGATGCTTCTTGCACGTGAATTGCTTGCCTTGACCGCGCAAATTCCTGTAAATCTCGCGACAGCATTGGTGTACGGTATCCTCTCTGACACGCTCAATTTTTCCAGGATGGCAAAGCAGGAAACGGTCGAGACCTACCTGAGGCTCCTGTCGTTCAGCGACGTCCATGTACTTGCACGCATCCAGAATCCCCGGCGACCAAGACGGTTTTTCCGGGACTTGGCAAACTGCATTGTTCGATCCCGCGTACGTCAAAGACTCATCGTCTCACACCTTGGCCCGGTGGAGAATCCCGACGTCGTATCTCAAATGGCCGATCTTCTTCTTGTTTGCGAGGGAATTGAGTGGGCGTTCTGCACTGGGCGGCACGGTGACAATATTCACGTTTCTCTCAGAACTTCCATTCCGGAAGCCGGGGCCGGCCTGATTTTACGCGACATCTTCAGCGACACGAGGCAGGCGGGCGGACATGGTCAAATTGCGGGCGGGAAGTTGAGGGTGAAAAGCGGACAAAATGAAGAGGAGTGGGCAAACGCTGAAGAGATGCTCACGGACAAGCTCGCGGAACGATTACACCTGCAGCGTAACACTTCGTTTCATCCGCTTGTTCAGGACGGAACGCAAAAATTTCCCCGAGGATAATCGTATGGACGTGATCCGTATCATCGAATCAATCGGCATTTCAGGTTTCCTCGACATCCTGTTTATGTCGGTCGTCATTTATTCACTGCTCGTTTGGTTGAAACAAACAAAGGCCGCCTTTGTCGCCATGGGGATGTTCATTTTTGGTGTGGGTTACCTCCTGGCACGTCAACTCGACCTCTCCTTGACGATTATCGTGTTCCAGGGATTCTTTGCCATCATAGTGATTGCCGTGGTCATCATCTTCCAGGAAGAGATCAAACATTTTCTCGAACAATTGGCCAGCCGCAATCTCATCACGAAATTCCGACTCCGAAAGGTATTCGGTGTCCCGAGGAAAGAGACCGAGCTGCTCGTCAACGTGGCCCGAAATTTTTCGCGCGACAAGATTGGAGCTATCATCGTGATTTGCGGTAATGACCCCCTCGTGCGACACATCGAGGGCGGTGTGAACCTCAAGGGAGAAGTAAGCGAGACTCTCCTGGGCAGTATTTTTGCCCCCACTTCCCCCGGCCACGACGGAGCAGTTCTTGTTGTCGGGAATCAGGTCGCCTCATTCTCCTGCTATCTCCCGCTCTCGAAGAACTTAAAGAAATTGCCGAAGCCGGGAACGCGTCACGCAGCGGCGCTGGGGCTCGCCGAGCGTACGGATGCCCTCTGTCTTGTCATCTCGGAAGAGCGAGGGACCATCTCGGTAGCAAGGAATGGCGAAATGAAGGTTGTCAAGGATCCCGTAGAACTGATGTCCATCCTGGAGGGATTCTACAAAGAAATCACTCCATCGACGGATGAGAAATCATGGCCGAGCTTCTTCTCAAGGAACTATCGTGAAAAAGTCATTGCGGTGACAGCAACGGCTGTTCTTTGGTTCTTCTTTGTCCACGAGGCAAGAACGGATTTCCGGACGTACATCGTTCCCCTGAAATATGAAAACCTGCCGACACAACTTATGGTGGAAGAGGCAGATCCGCCCGAAGTGGAGGTTACGTATTCTGGGAGCAGACGGTCTTTCTATTTTGTGAGTACAGAAAACATAAGCGCCAAAGTCAACTTGTTCGGTGTCAAACCGGGGCTACTCAGGCGGACGATTACGAGATCCGATGTCAGCGCGCCCGAGGGCCTTGTCATCGAGAATATTCAGCCAAACCAGATCGTAGTTCGCGTGAAGAGGGCAGAGGCTAAGTAGAAAGGCACAGCAGTATTTGATGTGTGGGAGTTCGACATTCGATGTTGTTCTCCCTCTTTGCGAAGAACAATTTCGAATATCCAACATCGAATGTAGAATGTGGAAGTTGTGCTTTACAGCCTTAAAAAATTCCGTCCTTCGACAAGCTCAGGACGGGATTCCTGTTGAACATCTGTGTTGTCTAGTCTCCGAAGGGGCTTGTAATGTTTCCTTCGTCCCACCGCTTGAGATAATCCTTCGTCACACTCTTGACGATTCCACCCAGCAGAATCAGCCCAATCAGGTTTGGTATCGCCATGAGAGCGTTCCCGATATCTCCGAAGTTCCAAACGATTCTCAGATAGTCACCCTGAAGAACGGCGCCCATGAAGACAAAGAGGCAGAAGACGTACCGGTAGGGCATAACGCTCTTGATCCCCCAGAGGTATTTTGCTCCCTGTTCTCCGTAGTAAGACCATCCGATGAGCGTTGTATAACCGAAGAGAAAACTGCTCAAGCTCACAATCCAACCGCCAAGGTTGCTTCCAAGCCCCACCGCAAAAGCAGATTTTGTCAACTCTGTGCTCGTGAGTCCGGTGGTGTGCGGGTGGAGATCTGAACTCAGAATGACGAAGGTCGTCATGCTGCAGACGATGATGGTATCGATGAATGTACCCATCATTGCGACCATACCCTGGGCGGCTGCTTCGTTGCCTTTTGCTGCTGCGGCCGGCATGGAGCAGGAGCCGATTCCGGATTCGTTTGAGAGGGTTCCCCGTGCTACACCGAAGCGAATTGCCTCTTTCACAGTATGTCCAAGGAATCCTCCGACAATTGCCTCGTTTGTCAAGGCAGATTCGAGAACAATCATGATGATAGCCGGGACGTTCATGAGATTGGAAAAGATGACATAGAATCCTGCACCCATGTAAAGGACGATCATTCCGGGGACGAGTCGCTCCGCAACGACCGCAATTCTCTTGATTCCCCCTATGATGACAATTCCCGTGAGAAAGGCGAGCCCGATCCCGGTCCATAGAAATTCAATTCCGAAATCGCTGTTCAGAGCGAGCGCAATCGAGTTCGATTGCGCCATGTTGCCGCTTCCGAAGGTCGCCATCAGGATTACGGCGATCGAAAACCAGAGCGCAAGAATCTTACCCAATCCCTTGTTCTTCAACCCGTCGCGCAAATAGTACATCGCTCCGCCGCTGTACGTGCCGTCTGCTGTCTTGATTCTGTATTTCAGTCCAAGCATTCCCTCTGCATATTTTGTCGCCATGCCAAAAACCGCCGTCATCCACATCCAAAACGGAGCTCCTGGTCCGCCACTGGCGATGGCAGTAGCGACGCCGGCGATATTCCCGTTGCCCACCGTTGCGGCAAGTGCGGTCATCAGTGCCTGGAACGGCGTCACATCGCCCGTCCTGCCTTCCATTTCAGCTTTGCTCCGACCCTTCATCATGAACTTGATCGCCAGGCCAAGCCTCCGCACCTGGATGAATCCTGTCTTGTAGGTCATGTAGAGGCCGGTTATGGCAAGAAGGACGACGACACCCGGGAAATAGGGGACTCCCGGAATTTCCGGCCACCAGATGTTGTCCGCAATAACAGTTGTAATCTCTAAGAGTGCGTCGAGAAATCCATCCATGAATGACTCTCCGGAGTGAATGTGGACCTAGAATACGCCAAAAATGTTCAACAGAACAACAAAGATGACGACGGGACAGACGAACTTAACGAGGAAGGGCCAGAGTCGTGTGAACCTGATTGTACTGTCGGAGGCCCCGATCTTGATTTCCTCAAACGCGTTCTTTGTTCCCCAGACCCATCCGACGAAGATGCAGAGGAAGAGGCCTCCGACGGGGAGGGAAATATCGCTGAAGAGCCTATTCATGATGTCGAGGAAACCCGTCTGTCCCAGAAACTCGGCCTTTGTAAACCATTCAACTGTTCCCTGGGACAGCGCAGAGGGAATGCCGGCAACGAAGGTGAAGGCGGTAATGATCCAGACAGCCTTTTTTCTTGACCATTTCTTTTGATCGACCAGAAAGGCAACAGGAACCTCCAGCAATGAAACGGTGGAGGTTAATGCAGCAATGGCGAGCAGGATGAAGAACGCAAGGCCGATGATAGTGCCGCCCGGCATCGACTCGAACACTTTTGGGAGGACATTGAAGACGAGGGCCGGACCTGAAGTCGGTTCAACCCCCACGGAAAAGAGGGCCGGGAAGATCATCAGTCCGGCAAGGAAGGCTATCGCGGTATCAGAGAACGCTACCGCGACCCCACTCACCGGGATATTCTCTCTCTTGGAGATGTAGCTTCCGTAGGTAATCATGGTTCCCATTCCGAGGCTCAGTGAGAAGAAAGCCTGTCCGAGTGCCGCCAGAACCGTCGATCCCTGAATCTTGCTGAAATCGGGCTTCAGATAGAACTCAATCCCCTTGGAGGCTCCTTCAAGGGTGAGGTTGTTCGCAATGAGAGCCAGCATAATAAGGAAGAGGGCCGGCATGAGAAATTTCGACCAACGTTCAATGCCTTTTTCCACGCCACCCAGGACCACAAACGTCGTCAAAAGCAAAAAGGCCGTGAAATAACCGATCTCTTCAACGGGATTTGCCACGAATTCACCGAAACCTTCAGAGCTTGGGATGACGGTCCGGACGAGGTACCCGAGAGTCCATCCGGCGATGACAAGATAGAAGGAGAGAATCCCCACGCCAGTAACGACACCGAGATAGCCGACTCCGGGCCACAAGCTCCCGGGAGCAATTGTCCTAAAGGCGCCGACGGGATTCAGTGTGGTCTTTCGTCCCAGGGAGAGCTCTGCGATGAGGACCGGGAGGCCGATGAGCAGTACACATCCGAGATATAGGAGAACAAACGCGGCGCCGCCGTTCTGGCCTGTGATGTACGGAAATCGCCAAATGTTGCCGAGGCCGATGGCCGATCCCGCTGCTGCAAGAATGAATCCGAGTCGCGATCCCCACGTTCCTCGTCCATTGTGCTCCATGCAATCCTCCAAGGGTTCTCAAAAAAACAATGGCGTCAGTATAGTGATTTCGTATGTGAGAATCAATCGAAAGATGACGAATGGCTCCTTGACCGGACGATGATCTCGTCATTATATTGAACCATGCCGCTCCATCGTCCGCAAAAGAAGCGCGTCGATCAGATCGACCGCAGGAACCTGACAGAACCTGAGCTGAGTCGGGATGAAAAGCTCCTGTTTGACGAAGGGATCAGTCTTTTCAACAGGGGCGAGTTCTGGCGCGCACACGAAGCATGGGAGGGCGTGTGGCATCGCCGAACGGAAGAGAGCAGGCTGTTCTATCAGGGTATCATTCAGGCGGCCGCCGGGTATCATCTTGCCGTGGAGCGCCCCAGGATCTCCGGCGCGATTCGGAACTTTGAGAAATCCCTCGAAAAGCTTGATCTGTTCCCGCAGCGATTTCTTGGAATCGACGTAGGAGAGCTCATGAATTTGATGCGGGAAGCAATCAAGTCATTGCGAACGGCAGGTGCGACGGGAGATGGATTTCCGCGGAAACTGATTCCGGTGCTTGAGCGGGTGAAGAGAGACTAGAAGCCATCTCAAAATGCAGAGGGCTGAAGCCCTTTGTTACTGCTTCTTGTTGCCCCGACCTTAAGGTCGGGGCAATGCCATGTCCCCTTTGGGGTTTTAACCCTCCAAAAAGACATCAAAACATTTTTGAGATAGCTTCTAGTAAACTTCTTTAACGCCGTGTTCGGCGGCGGCCCAGAGGGTGAGAATGGCGGTTATGCCAGCGATAGCGCGCTTTTCGTCGCCTGCATGAATCACCAATCCGTACGTGTCTGCGACGAAATGCATATTCTGGAGGACGCGGCCGGCTTTCCGGCGGTTCACGGATCCGTGCCAGTGTTCGACCTGGTCGAGAATCAATTGCTCATGGCGTCGGAAGAATTCTCCCATTGAGAGGACTCGTGCGCTGAGCGCCGTGCGCGGCGTGCAGATTGTCAGGAGATCTGAAACGTAGTCATCCCAGTATCGGGAAAGCCGGCGATTCGCGAGTCGACGAAGGTGTTTCGCAAGGGAGAGGGAAAACCTGGCCTTTGTACGGACGCGAAACTTTGGCTCGACAGGGTGGAAATCGTAGAGGGTCTCAACGTGCCTGCGATCCTGCTCGTCGCGTTCATGGTAAACCCAATTCTTCTTAAGCTCGCTCCAGGTGTGTATTGTCAGAACCGCTTTGTCTTTGCTGTCGAGGAGGATGAATTTCCCGGATTCAGCCTTGACGACGGTGACCCAGTGAGACCATTCGTACACGCAGAGGAGAACGGGAATTCCCCGGCGAAGGAAGGCGATGAGCTCGCGACGGGCCTGCTCCACATTGTGTCTCCGAATCACCCGAAGGGTACAATTGAATTCTTTTGCGGCCCGGGCGAGCTGAGTTTCATCTGTTCCGGTCCACCAATGCGTTCCGGCAATTCTGGCAATCGTCTTCTCGTCAGCGAAGACGCCCAAGGTCATGAGAGCGTGCTTCAGAGCAAACGGTCCGCATTGCCACTGGTTTGGTTGAGGATAAAGGCCCATAGAGGTTGGTGTTGAAACAGGAAAAAAACTACCCATTCTTTTGGGGAATAGCAACCTGATTTTGGCCGCCGCCTTCTATTGAATACATCCTCTCCCGCGGTTTGACAAGGGATGCCTCAACTGCCTCGTTGATGTGAATCTCATCCCGAGTTCACCGAGGGAGCGTTGTTCGTGAAATCGACAGGGAAGGCGGTGCTGGCCCTCGCGCTCCGAAATGTGCAGGTTGCGCGAAACGATGAGAACCCTCCTGCAGAATCTGGTAGTGGGTCAGTTTGATGTAATCTTCAACGCGAAGGCGCAGAGGTCGCAGAGAAACGCAGAGGAATTTGCGTGATTCTGCTGTTCTCCGCGAACCCCTGCCTGCGTGCCGACCATTCCGCTATATTGAAATGGTGAATGAATCACTTCGGCAGGCAGGTCTGCGTCCT
>DATDRF010000041.1:0-11185 GCA_035291905.1 Bacteroidota bacterium | reverse complement strand
GCTTTCATGTATCAACTTGCCTCATGGTTGGTTCTTCGCAAGGTCTCAGGTGAAGAACCCTCGGAGATTGTGGCGCCTGTTCCGACTCTTTCTCTCTTCGGCCGCGTCTTGGAGCTCGTGCGTGCCGATCGTCGGTTTCGCCACTTCCTGATCGCCTCCGGCCTCTCGGTCGTCGGCTTGATGCCTACGGGGTTCTTTGCGGTTGCGGCGCTGAAACGGTTCTCCCTCTCCGACACTTATGTCGGGTTCTTTACCGTGACATTTCTCGTTGCCCAGCTTCTCTTTGGTGCGGTACTTGGATGGATTGCGGACAAACGGGGACACAAAATGACGCTCCTGATCTGTGCCGCGGCTATGCTCCTCGCATCGGCTATCGGCCTTCTTGCGCAACATCCCGGTTGGTTCTTCGCGGTCTTCGCACTTGTCGGAATGTTGATGGGAATGGAGATGATTACGAGATATAATTTTGCAGCCGATTGTGCGACCGACTCAACGCGTCCGCTGTACGTCGGCATCATGAATGCGTGGCTTGCCCCGTTCTACCTTTCGAGTCTGGCCGGCGGATGGCTGATTGATTTGGCCGGATACGAGCTGGTGTTCGGTATAGGCGGTGCTTTTTCACTCGCCGGGTTTCTCATTCTCTTCCGCATTTCAGATCCCCCAAGGCATCGAAACCCCGTCTAAGAGATCGACCCTGAGCCCGTGGTTCTCCTGTCTCCGCCTGGTCCTCAATTTTCATTCTCCCATGCTTCCTTGCCCCGTTGCGCCCCCGCGAGGTTCCAACCCGTGCCGCTTGCCTTTTCCTTCGAATTGCTTTACATTTTTGAGAGGACGCAAACAAGAGGAGGATGTGTGTACGAACGTTGCCTCGATGAGGCCGAAAGAATTCTCGCCTCCGACAAAGACGTTATCATCGCGGCAAAGAAACTCTGGTCAGAGGTTACGCAAGCGGGCGGGCGACAGGGATTCGAAGTCCCCGGGTTTCCTGATTTCAGCGCCATGCTGGAAGGGGATCCCCGCTTTGAGTTTCTTCCGTTTCATCAGAGCGTGACCGAAGATCTCGAGGATCCGGCCCCCATTGACGATTCCCCTGATGAGAGGAAAATGGAGGAACTTGGGTTCTTTTCCGGCGACCGGGTGAAACTGCGAAGCGTGAAACTCAGTCCCCAACTTCTTGGAACGATCATCCGGTCAAAAGTCGATCGGACGATGAACGCCCTTACGAAGGCATGGGATACGCGACCGGAAGGGGACCGGGAAACCGAAGACCGGCTGCTCGAAATCCTCGCAAAAACGCAGAAACTCCAGCGGGAAGTAAAGAGAACATTCTCGAACGAGCGGATGGCCCGGCTCGAACAGACCCTCGCAAAATCCTCAAAATCGCGGGGAAGGAGCGTCAAACGCCGAAAACCCGCGGCTCAACGGAATAGCAGCCCCAAAAGATCCGTCGGGAAGAAAATCCGCAGTCCGAAGAAAGCAAAGGCGGGAAGAAAGTAGTGCTGAAGCAGGAAACAAAAGTCTGGTCCGTTCGGGATTTGATGAAGGTTTCGATCGACCTCCTCGAGAAAAGAGGATTCGGGGAAACCCGCCTGAATGTCGAGCTTCTCCTTGCACACGCCCTTAAATTCCAGCGCATTCAACTGTACACCAACTTTGACAAGCCTCTCTCCCGTGATGAGGTTGCAGACTTCCGCCGGTTGTTGGAGCGAAGGCTGAACCGTGAACCGCTGCAGTACATTGTGGGTTCCGCCGGTTTCATGGGTCTCCAGTTCCGCGTCGACCAGAGGGTCCTTATTCCGCGTCCGGAAACTGAGACCCTCGTCGAACAGGTGATGCTGCTGTGCAACCGTATCGAGAATGGAAAGGGCGTCTCGATCCTCGAGGTCGGCACGGGGAGCGGCAATATCGCCGTCTCGACTGCAAAGTACGTTCGCCATGCACAGATCACCACAATTGACAACAGTGCCGAAGCCCTCGAGGTTGCGATGTTGAATGCCAAGGTGCATGAAGTGTCCGACCGGATCGATTTTCGGCTTCTCGATATTTACGAACCGATCGACCAGATCATTCTCAGACGTTTTGATATCTTCGTGAGTAATCCGCCGTACGTCTCCGGCGATGACTTCGAGCACCTTCAGCTCGAGGTGAGGAAATTCGAGCCGCGGTCGGCAACGACTGACGGTAAAGATGGACTGGAGTTCTACCGAAGGTTGGTCGAGGTTGCACCGTATGTTCTTTCCGACGGCGGTCAGCTTGCCGTTGAGGTCGGGTACGGTCAGGCGGAACGGGTCAAAAGCATGATGGAGACTTCCGGCATGTATGGCCTCACCGTGATGCCGGACCTCCAGTCGATTCCGCGAGTCGTGATCGGCTCCTGTCGGGCCACTACGAGGAATCCCGGCCCCTTAAACTAACCCTGCCTGCCGGTTGTCAGACTTCGCCGGACTCTGGCGAGTTTACCCGCCGTGCGGTTTGGCGGGCAGGCAGGCCCCACACCCTCACACTGTTTCCCCCAAGCCGTTATGCGGGCTCTTGTCCAACGCGTCAACCGCTGTTCTGTGTCGGTCGAACAACGAATCACCGGCAGCGTTAGCAAAGGGATGCTCATACTCCTCGGAGTCAGGGTCGGAGACGCGGAAGAAGATGCCATGGCTCTTGCCGATCGGTGCGCTGCCCTCCGTATCTTCGAGGACAGCGAAGGAAAAATGAATCTCTCTGTTCGCGATATTTCGGGTGAAGCATTGGTTGTCTCACAATTCACGCTTTATGCAGACACACGGAAGGGGAATCGGCCGGGATACTCCGATGCTGCTCCACCTGAAGTGGCGGAACGTTTGTACGAAAAGTTTGTCGAGCGTCTGCGCACAAACATGGCCCCGCTCAAGGTTGCAACAGGTGTCTTCAGGGCTGCGATGGCGGTGGAGCTTGTGAACGACGGCCCTGTAACGATCATGCTGGAGAGTAAACCTAAACCGGGAAGCGCCGGCCGTCCGGAGAATGAGCCCGCCCCTTGAAGATCGTTCTGCTGTTCCTCGACGGGGTAGGGATAGGTCAGCACGATGAATCGGTGAATCCCCTGGTTCGGGCTTCACTCCCGATGCTCCGCTCACTTCTCGGCGGCGTCCCCCACGAGGGCCTGAAATCAGCTTCGAGCTCCAGGGCAATCCTTACGCCTGCCGATGCAACGCTCGGAGTGGAGGGCCTTCCTCAAAGCGGAACAGGACAAACAGCGATCTTCACGGGGGTCAATGCCCCTCAGAAGATAGGACGACACTTTGGCCCATTTCCTACGACGGCTCTCCGTCCGGTGATCGAGGAGAAGAACATCTTTCGGCAGCTCCGCGAACGGGGGAAGACTGTGGTTTTCGCCAATGCGTTTCCAAAACAGTTCTTTGAGTACACAAATTCAGGAACGCGGCGTCTCACGGTCACCACTCTCTCATGCATGATGACGGGAATTCCGCTTCTGACGATCGATTCCTTGAGACAAAATGATGCTGTCTCCGCAGATCTCACGAGAGAACGCTGGCCGGAACTCGGATATCCCGAGCTGCCGGTTGTGACTGCTCAAGAAGCGGGGGCCCACCTGGCCGCAATTTCGGGCAAATATGACTTCACGCTCTTCGAATACTGGCTTACAGATCACGCAGGACACAAGCGGGAAATGAACGTCGCTGTTGAGGTTCTCGAGAGGTTCGACTCGTTCATGGCAGGGCTGATTGAGAATATTGACCTCAGCGAAACCCTGGTGGTGCTCATCAGCGACCATGGGAATATTGAAGACCTGTCGACAAAAGGACACACGCGGAATCCCGTTCCATGCATCGCGATAGGTTCAAGGCATGAAGAATTTGCCCGCGAGATAAAGAACCTTACACACATTACTCCGACCATCATCCGCTTTCTTACATCATAAATAGGGGGGTACGTGCTGCGTCGAAGACCGGCGCTGCGTTTCACGCTTCTTCTTGCCGGGGGGATCCTTCTTGCTGAAGCATGCGCGGTTCCCTTCCAGTGGCTCCTCGCGCCGCTCGCCGCGGTATTCGCGGCATCTCTCGTCCTCTATTTCTTCACGCCGAACCACCTTGCATGCTCCGTCCTGATCGAAGCGTCCGTGTTGCTCCTTGGGCTGACACTCGCAATCGTCCAGGATGAGTCCTCGAAGAAAACCCGGTTATCTCCGATAGGCGAGGAGGATACCCTTATCGTCAAGGGCACGCTCGAAGATCAGCCTGCTCTTCATGGCAAGACGGTCAGGATGACGATGAGGGGAAGGGTGACATCAGGCGTCCGGCCTCCGGACTCACTGCAAAGGAGGTTTATCGTTCTCGCGTCGGCAAAGAGATACGAAGGATTGGCCGAACGATGGACCGTCGGTCAGTCGGTTGGAGTGCGCGGGACATTGAGTGAATTCCCCAGGCCGCGAAACCCGGGGGAATTCGATTATGGGAAATACCTGACGCTGAACGAAGTCGACGGAATTCTTTGGCTCGCAGACACTCTGGAATCCGTTTCCGCGGAAGGATGGAGTCTGGCTGTCTGGTTCAGCGTCCAGAGGGAATGGTTCGGCAAAGTCTTCGACCGGTTGCACGGGTCCCGACAGGCAGGCTTTCTGCGCGGAGTGGTATTCGGCGACCGGAGGGAAATCCCCGTGGAGCTCAAGGAATCCTTTGTCAATACCGGTACGATCCACATTCTCGCAGTTTCCGGATCGAACGTTGCCGTGATTGCGCTGGCTCTCTACATGGCCCTGGGTCTGTTCAGAATTCCAAAACATTGGATTGTCGTGACGACGATTTTCGGGCTCCTCTATTATATGATGATTACCGGCGCGTCTTCATCGATCGTTCGCGCAACGATCATGGGATGCGTTATTCTTCTCGGACAAATTCTGGAGAGAAAGCCCGATATCTACAATTCCATGAGTGTTGCCGCAATGATTGTGCTTCTCCTGAGTCCCTCACAACTCCTCGACGTTGGATTTCAGCTCTCGTTTGCTGCGGTTCTCTCCATCGTTTCCATCTATCCCCGGCTTGAACTTCTTATCAGGAAGATTCCTGCCCGTTTTGAAGAGATCAAGGCCCTCGACTATATCCTCAAGCTGTTTGCCGTCTCGCTTGCGGCCCAGCTCGGCACGCTTCCGTTTACCGGCTACTATTTCGAAAGGTTTTCCGTCATTTCTCTCGCTGCGAATTTGATAGCAGTGCCCGTTGTGGGAATAAACCTTGTTCTCGGCTGCCTCACATTAGCATCGTCGTTGTTCAGTATGTGGATTGCCGGAGTGTACGCCGCACTGAACGAAATTCTCGTTTCGTTCCTGCTCGGTTTTGTTCAGGCGGCAGCCTCGGTGCCTTATGCAGTTGTCGATACTCCCGGTTTTTCCTTGACGGCGGGTGTCGTGTTCTACCACTCCCTCGCCTGCGTTCTGAATCTTGACAAGCCCGCCATCACGAAAGCCGCTTCGGCAAGTCTGGTCGTGGTCGGGATCGTGTGGCTCTGTTTCTCGTCGCGGGCAACGCGCAATGTCCTGAGGTTGACTGCCCTCGATGTCGGCCAGGGTGATGCTATCCTGGTGGAATTCCCGAACAAAACGACAATGCTGATCGATGCGGGTCCGAAGAGTCCCGAATTCGATTCCGGAGAAAGAATCGTTGCCCCGTTTCTAAAACGAAACGGCGTCAGGAGAATCGATCGTCTTGTGGTCTCACATCCTCACGGCGACCATATCGGGGGCATGCCGTTTCTGTTCTCCGCTGTCAATGTGGGAGCAATGGTTGAATCTGACACCGCCACAGCCTCACGGCTCCATGCGACCGTGCGCGCCCGGGCCGCCGACAACGCCACATGGCAGCGTGCACGGCAAGGGATGGAAATCTCGCCGGATCCGGCTGTGAGGGTCTACTGCCTTTCTCCTGCTTCCGCGTCCGATCCGAATCTGAACAACCGCTCGATTGTCTTGAAGATCGTTTATGGCCAGACGTCTGTGCTTCTCACCGGCGATGCGGAAAATGAGGCAGAGGAACATCTTTCCGGGAAATACGGACGGTTTCTCGACTCAGACATTCTGAAAGCAGGCCATCACGGAAGTGCAACAAGCTCGTCTCTTCCATTTCTGGATAGCATCACTCCGAATTTTGCCATAATTTCGGTCGGAAGAAGAAACAAATTCGGTCATCCCTCGGCGAATGTGGTGCAGGAAATGGAGAGGCGCGGTGTGCAGGTTTTCAGGACAGACCGCGAAGGCGCAATAATCTTCGAGAGCGACGGAGGTGTTTGGAAGAAATGTCGTTGGCGAATTCAGGAGCCTCATAATGAGCAAAGCCATTCAAACCAGAAAGAAGCGCTGGGAAAAGAAAATCGTTCAATCCTCTGAAAAAGGATCGCCGGAACGGAGGAAGAGGTTCTCCACCGATTCGGGCATTCCCGTGGAGAGGGTTTATCTGCCCGACGCCTTGAACTACGAATCGAAACTCGGCTTTCCCGGCGAGGAACCCTTTACGCGCGGTGTCTATCCTACGATGTATCGCAGCCGCTTCTGGACCATGAGGCAGTATGCGGGATTCGGTACGGCGGATGAATCGAATAAAAGGTATCGCTACCTCATAGGCCAAGGAACAACGGGGCTCTCTGTCGCCTTCGACTTGCCGACGCAAATGGGGTACGATTCCGATCATCCGATGGCTGAAGGAGAGGTGGGGAAGGTGGGAGTGGCAATCGATTCTCTCGCCGATATGGAGTCGCTTTTCGAGAAGATCGACCTTCGCCAAGTCACCACATCAATGACGATCAATGCAACCGCGGCCATCCTCTTGTGCATGTACGCGGCTGTCGCAAGGAAGCAGGGGGCCGACCTGAAGGAGATTTCCGGTACCGTTCAAAACGATATTCTGAAAGAATACATCGCCCGTGGAACGCATATTTATCCGCCCGTACCGTCCATGCGGCTTGTGACGGATGTTTTTCAATGGTGCAGCGAGCATATGCCGCGGTGGAACACGATCTCCATCAGTGGCTATCACATTCGTGAAGCAGGGGCCACGGCTGTGCAGGAGTTGGCATTCACATTGTCGAATGCGATTGCCTACGTCGATGCGGCGGTGAAGAGAGGCCTCGATGTCGATTCGTTCGGGAGCAAGATCTCCTTCTTTTTCAACGCTCACAACAATCTCTTCGAGGAGATTGCCAAGTTCCGCGCCGCCCGGCGTATCTGGGCTTCGATCCTAAAACGCCGTTTCAAAGCCAGGAATCCCGAAACGATGAAACTCCGCTTTCATGCACAAACGGGAGGCTCAACGCTCACAGCGCAGCAGATCGATAACAATGTGGTGCGAGTAACCCTCCAGGCTCTTGCCGCGGTTTTTGGGGGATGCCAATCGCTTCATACCAACTCGCGTGACGAAGCTCTCGCGCTTCCCACCGAGGAATCAGTCCGGCTGGCATTGCGGACTCAACAGGTCATCGCCCACGAGTCGGGCGTCACCGACACGATCGATCCCCTCGGTGGATCCTACTATGTTGAATCCCTGACCGACGAAATCGAAGAGCGTGTGAGGGAATACATCAAGAAGATAGACAAAATGGGAGGAGCGGTAAGCGCCATCGAGAACAAGTTCTATCAGAACGAAATAACCGAGAGCGCGTACAAATACCAGATGGGAATTGAGCGGAAAGAGAAGATCATCGTCGGCGTCAATGAGTTTGTTGTCGAGGAGTCCTCGAAGCCCGAGATCCTGAGGATTGATGAAGGCATTCGTGCCAAACAAATGGAAAGGCTTGCTGCAGTGCGCAAGAAGCGTGACGGGGATGCGGTTCAGCGGAACCTTCGGTCTCTTGCTTCCGCTGCCGGCTCCAATCAGAACCTCTTGCCGGCAATTCTCACGTGCGTCGAATCCTACGCGACGATTGGGGAAATCTCCGATACGTTGAGAAAGGTCTGGGGGGAGTATGTGTAGCCTCGAGGGGGGAGAGGAGGAGACAAGGAGCGGAGGAGAGCCTCCTTGAGACTTGACACTTGAAACCTGCAACCTGAAGCCGCCCTCCTTTCCTCTTATTACCCTGTCATTCCGACCTTCATTTTCCTATATTACCATCCATGCGAATCTCAAAAAATGAAGCAAAATACCTTCGCTCGCTTTCCCAGAAGAAAGTGCGTCAGACCGAACGGAAATTTCTGCTTGAGGGGTGGCGTGCCTTGAAGGAGGCGATGAACGCTCAGGTTGTCGTCGAATCGATTAATGTGCTTCCGCGTTTCCTGGAAGATGCCGACTACCAGAATATTCTGAATGAAGTGCGCCAAAGGCATATTCCGCTCAGAGAGCTGAGTGAGATAGAACTCAGGCAGATCTCCGAGACCGTGCATGCGCAAGGTGTCATCGCGGTGGTGCAGAAGAAAGACCAGGAGCTTTCTGACCGCATCCTGAAGAAATCCGATGTCATCGTTGCAGCCGATGCCGTTTCAGATCCCGGCAACGTCGGATCGTTGCTTCGGACTTCCGATTGGTTTGGTGCCGACCTGGTTCTATTAGGGAGCGGTTGCGTTGAGCTTTATAATGAGAAGGTGGTGCGTTCGACCGTAGGGTCTCTGTTCCATCTCCCTGTGGTGGAAGATGTCAATTTGCCCGCTGAATTGGCCGAATTGAAGAAGTCGGGTTTCAGGATAACGGCTCTCTCGGGCGACGGAAAAACAGATTATCAAAGCGCCGAATGGGGGAGAAAGAACGTCATCGTTCTGGGGAGTGAAGCACACGGAGTCGGCAAGGAGGTCCGTTCGGTCGCCGATTCCATTGTGAGAATCCCGAAATTCGGGCGGGCCGAATCTCTTAATGTCGGCGTCGCCTGCGGCATCGTCCTGGCCCATCTGAAAATCGTAAATCGTAAATCCTAAACTCCAATCTTTTTTAACTTTTTAATCTTGAATTTTTAGTTCTCATGTCCCTCACCTCCATCCCCGGCTTCAAAGTTGGTCACTATACTGACTCCGTCAATATGACCGGGTGCACGGTGATTCTGTGTCCTGCGAAAACCCGTGCGTCATGCGAAGTACGCGGGAACTCTCCGGGGAGCCGCGAGCTTGCCCTTCTCGCACCGGAGAAATCGATGCAGGAGGTGCACGCGGTTCTCCTGACCGGCGGCAGCGCCTTTGGGCTTGCCGCGGCAGATGGAGTTATGCAATGGTTGTCGGATCACGATATCGGATATCAGACACCTTGGGTCAAGGTTCCGATTGTCCCCGCGGCGGTTGTCTTTGATCTGAACGTCGGGAATAGCGCCGTGAGGCCCGGACCGGCTGAAGGACGAAAGGCATGCGAGGCAGCCTCGTCGGATTCGGTCGAAGAGGGAAATGTGGGCGCCGGTACGGGAACGACGGTCGGAAAGTGGGCGGGCATGGAGACGTGGATGAAAGGCGGAGTCGGGACTGCCTCCCGGAAGGTCGGGCCGTTGATGGTTGCAGCCCTGTCCGTCGTCAATGCTGTTGGAGACGTCATTGGGGAAAACGGCACCATCCTCGCAGGCGCGCGCAAAGCGGGGAAGTTCCTCGCGGAAACCGACCCCGTAAGAGTATTTGCCCGGGGAAAGGTCTTGGAGGCCTCCAACACCACTCTCGCCGTTGTTGCCACCAACGCCGAACTTTCGAAACTTCAATTGTTCAAAGTGAGTCAGCGCATGCATGACGGCCTCGCACGCGCAATCACTCCCGTCCATACAAGCTATGATGGGGATGTCTCATTTGCGCTCTCACATGGGACGGTCGATGCGGATCTCGATGTCGTGGCGGAGCTTGCTGCCGACCTGGTTGCACAATCGGTTCGACGCGCAGTCCGAGCCTCAAGAGCCATTCCCGGTGTTCCCGGCCTCGCGTAACAGGTTCTTACTCGAACACTCATACCCTCTTACGCTCATATACTCCACTACTTACATACTTCACTATTCATATACTCGAATACTCCCCCACTCCTTCCAATTCTCTCCATCTTTAGCTATATTCATCGTTCCATCTAACTCCAAATGGTGATTGATTGAAATCTATTTCGAAATGGCTGCGCGGACTCAAGGCATGGGTCGAAGGGTTTGCAGAAAAACCGGGGGCCGGATGGGCGCTCTTCGTCATCGCCTTCGCCGAATCTTCATTCTTCCCCATCCCGCCCGATGTGCTTCTTATTGCTCTTGCGATATCGGTGCCCGCCAAATCGTTTCGGTACGCATTGGTTTGTTCCGTGGGCTCCGTACTGGGTGGAATGTTCGGATATCTGATAGGACTTGAGTTTTATGACCTTGTGGGGCGAAAGATCATCGAGTTCTACAGCCTGCAGGAACAATATGCGGCGGTAAAGATCCTCTATGATCAGAATGCATTTCTGGCAATAGCCATAGCCGGGTTTACGCCGATTCCATACAAGGTGTTCACGATTGCTGCAGGGGCTTTCCAGGTCTCTTTTGCGACGCTCGTCTATGCATCTACCGTGAGCCGGCCCGCGCGGTTTTGCCTTGTTGCGGCTCTTTTCTTCTTTTTTGGCGCGAGGATTAAGCCCTTGATAGATAAGTACTTCGAGGCATTGACGCTGGCATTTGTGATCCTGCTCGTGGCCGGATTCGTCGTAGTGAAGTATTTGGTGTAACCAGATCACCAATAAAGGAGGCTCATACCGTGAGACACTTCATGGTTTTTGCCGGACTGTTGTTTTTTGTCTGTGTGGAGATGATTCAGGCACAGAATATACGCCAGCAGTACAGCGGTAAGATCGGTTTCTACAGCCCTGATAAGGGACTGAACAATGGATTGATGATCGGTGCCGACGGGATCACGGAATTCATGCACTACGATTTCTTCCTGAACCTCAGCGCCGACCTGTACTTTAAACAGGCGTTCAACTTCTATCGGGATCCCAAACCCGACATCGTACAGCATCAGGTCATACTGATCCCGATCGGGGCCGGCGGGGCCTACAAGTTGTTGGATGTCGCCGATGCTGATTCCCGAATCTATCTTGGTGCGGGTGTCGGATACTATCTCTATTTTTATTCGGTCGAATATTCCACCAGCACCGGCGGAATACTCGGCGGCGTTACCTCTGAAAGTGTGTCAAGAAACGGCGGGAATCTGTTCTTCACATTCTTTCTCAGAGCACTGGTTGGAAGGGTTTTCGTCGAGCCGAGAGTTTTCATGGCTTCACAAAAGGACGACATG
>DATDRF010000040.1:0-4492 GCA_035291905.1 Bacteroidota bacterium | reverse complement strand
CGCTAGTCCATTGCAGGGTAACAACACCTCCGTTTAGAGGGAGTGAATCAGGCGTAACAGAGAATGTCCCCATAGTAGTTTGATCCCATGTTGAACCATTTTCATAACCCGTAGCAGACTTAAATGTTGATAGGTCTGTATAATACACCTGATTAGGAAAAACACCAGTAGCCCATGTGCCAACACCAACGAAAGAGTTATTTGTAGAGACAATATTGCCCGATTCATAGGAGGTAAAAAGTGTATTTACATTTCCCTGGTTGACCACACGGTTGCTATCAAATGTGATTGTTCCATCATTCGATACTCCCCTAAGTCCAAAATTACTGGCGATTGTGATAGAGTTATTGTATACGTTCGCCATTGTTGGTCGAAGTGTAGCTCCCCCCCCCAACTCAGGCGGTAACTTTGCTGTATTTAGTGATACGATACCGAGAGTTGATGTCGAAACAGTATTGTCATGGGCTACCCAGTTAAGCCCCAAAAGCCAGATACCACCTAGAGTATTTGTGATTATATTATATCGAACTGTATCACCTACATTGTAATAGCTGTCAATTCCTGAATCCATGATATTGTCAAGTGTGTTGTATTCTGCGACACAAGCAGTATCCTGCTGCATTCCAATTCCGGCCATTTCTATTGCACCTCTTGGCATACCAAGAACACTATCTACGACATATTGCACGGTATTATACCGTATATAGTTTTTGTATCCTCCTACTCCACTATAAATAGCCGTATAGCCTGCCGAGTCGATTGTGCAAGAATCAATTATTGAATTACGACATCCATTTGCCAGATAGATAGTCAAAGAAATTGTATTCCTGAATGTTAAATTTCGAAAAATAATATTCTGGGCGGCACTTGCGTATATTCCTATGTAGAAATTGCGAAACTCCAAATCCCTAACAGTAACATACGTACCCGAAAGATTGTTTGTCCTGAAAAGTTTAACAATGGGGCTATTCCCATCCCACGTTTTCATCCAAACCGTATCGTTCCCAGCCCCGAAGGAAGAGGTTGTGATCTTGTTCAAAAAAACATTGAGGCTATCGGGATTTGAAAGATAAAACCGAGTTTCTCCCCCACGCACAGGGATGGAGCGCCAGATATTTCCAGAAGATTTTTCGTATCCATACAAATCAATTGTAATCCCGCAGAACGCCTGCCACATACTGTCTCGTCCAAGAGTTTTCGTCCACGTTGCACCCGTCATATCTCCATAAATAAGCGGCTTTGGACCTATACCATAAGCACCGAATAGGATCGGTTGAGAGCTCGTACCATTGTGCCATCCGGAAGCTTTAGAAAACTCTCCCTGAAATACATCCCCGCGATTCAGGAGAATAGCATCCCCCGCTAAATAATTCATCGATGAAACCTTCTTAAGTGTTTTCCAGGGTGTCGTAGTGGAAGTGCCATTATTGGCGTCACTACCGTTTGATGAAATGTAGTACGTTGTTTGCCCGCAGGCAAGAGACGCTGCGATAATGCTTAGACAAAAAGTAAGCCGTATGTGTGATAACGGGATTCGAACGTCGATGGAATACTTCATTCCTGCCTCCTTTACTTTACAGATCATTTCTGATCAGGCGTTTTTTTAGGTACATGAATCACCTCCAGCAAATCTGCCGGTACCTTCACCGAGACAGACTGTGCAATCGCTTCAACAGATACCACCACGCGAGATACTCCCTGCTTGTGAATAACAATCCCTTCTACACCCAGGAGCGGCCCTGCTATAACCCTCACCCGCTTCCCAACTTCGAGATATGGCTCCCGTTTCACATCCAACGGTTGCCCGATCATCCGCCAAACCCAGTCAATCTCCGATTCCCGAATCACCGACGGCTTGCCGTTGATACCGACAAACCGCACAACACCCTCTGTTGTCACAATCCTTGCTCTGTCTCTTAAGTCGGTCTTCACAAAGAGGTATCCCCGGAAAAGCGGCTCCATAACTTTCTTCTTGCGGTCGCTCCATACGTGCACTTCTTCGATCATTGGAAGGAATGTCTCCACCCCTTTACCCTTGAGATCACCGTCAACCTTCTTCTCGTATCTGCTCCGCAGGTACAAGGCGTACCAGTTTGGGCCAGAACCGGTCATCTCTCCCTCGAAAGGCTAAGTACTTGTGCAACCGCTGTCGTGATGACGGCCGCGGAGAGAACAACAGCAAACACGTCTCGTACCGTGGACCAGCCGGTCCGGCCAACGCTTACAACATCCCCCGGGCTTAACATAAGAGATCCGCCTTTCATTCTGTTAGCTTCCGTATTCAAAGCTACCACATTATCCAAATCCACAGCGAAATCTGTGTACCATGTCTCTTCGCCTTTTCTGGTCATTCGCCTGACCTTTACGTCGCTCAATGTTCCGTCGGCGGTGGGCCCTCCGGCAAGCGCAAGAAGATTGATCAGGTCGATCGTGTTGGAAATTTCATACCGTCCCGGCCTCTGCACAAACCCCATGACATTCACAACGATCGTCAGTTCGTTCGGCTGGGCGAAGTAGTAGTTTGTGCTCGTCGCTCTTTCCGATGTGGCCGAGAAAAGGCTGCCCGGGTTGACCTGTGCGTCCGCCGCGGCCACCCACACCGACAGGAATCCGCCAAGAGCGATGATGCGCGAGGTTCTCATGATGGTCTTGTGCTTCACGTTTGAGACTCCAGGTGCTGACCGCTCGATTGTCTTTGTTTTCGTCTCTTCTTTGATCCGAAGTAGCCCGATTCATAACCATAGTACCCGAAGGGGTAACTGGCAGAATACCGGTTGTAAGGATCTTTCATATCAAAGTTGTTAAGGACCGCACCGATGACTTTCACATGGATCTCGCGAAAGAAATCGGCAACTGACTTGAGCGCATGCGCCGTGGTCGTCCCCGCTGACGCAACGAGGATCACGCCGTCTGTTTCTGTCGCAAGGACGGTTGTGTCCGTCACCGCCAGCACAGGTGGTGTGTCCAAGAGAACGAAATCGTACTTCCTCTTCATCATTGCCAGCAATTCTTTCATTTCCTTCGAACCAAGGAGCTCAGAAGAACTTGTTGACATCTCTCCTGAAGCGAGAATATCGAGGTTCTCAAGAACCCCCCGCTGAAGTACTTCCTCGAAATCCGCATTCCCCGCCAGGACACTCCCCAACCCTTTCTTATTCTCCAACCCGAAAAAATGATGGACCATCGGACGGCGCATGTCCGCGTTCACCAGCAGGACTTTCTTCCCGGACTGTGCGAGCGAGATTGCAAGATTGCAAACCGTCGTCGTCTTCCCCTCTCCCGGTATCGCACTCGAAACCACAACGCACCTGGTTTGCGTCTCGGGGACGCGTACCAGCAGATTCGTGCGCAGATGGCGGTACGATTCGGCAATGGGCCCCATTGGCCGGTAAAACGTAACCAGATGCAGATTCAGTGATGATGTTGCCACGCGGTATTTGTTTTCCCGTTTGGTTTTCTTTATTTCGCTCTCCATGCGGCTGATGGATGTGAGAGGGAAAAACCCCTGTCGTTTCAGGTCTTCCGGCGTTCGTACGCGCACGAAAAGAAATGCCGAGCCAAATACGATGCCGATGCCAAGCGTCAAACCCACAAGGAATCCGAGAGCCAGGTTCATGCGAAATCGGGGACCGATGGGCTTCAACGGCACGGTGGCAGGGTCAATGATGTTCACATATCCGAACTCCGATCTTTCCTGTATGGCCGTTTCGTTGTATTTTTCGTCAACAAGCAGATAGAGTTTTTCATTGCTCAATCGCGAGCGCTGCAATTTTGCCAACTCGATGCTTTTCTTCGGGATCTGGTTGAATTTCTCTTCATAGTCCTGAATAACCTCGTCGAGCGCCTTCTTCCGCGCTTCGAGTCCCTGCAGCTCGATGTTCTGTTCTATGATCCTTTGTTTGATTTCAGCAAGAAAAGATCCTCCTCCCTCTCCGGCCCCGCGGGTGCCGGGCATGAGCGAACCGAGGAACTGCTGTGTGCGGACCGCCAGCGTTTTCCTCAACGCCTCTGTCTGCTGATTAATTTCCTTCAACTTGTCCGAATAAAGCTTCTGGTCGACAAGATCGGGATTCTGTGCAATGACGATATCGCGCTGCACTTCGAGCTTGGCAATTTGCTCCTGGAGAAGTCGGATGTAGTTGTCGTTCGATTCGTCTATTGCCTTCGCAGAACTCTCTCCCAGTTTTGCGAATTCCTCGTTGTACGATTCCAGGGTTCTCAGTTTCGCGCTTTTTTCCACTTCCACGGCGTCCCGCTGGGCCTCAAGCTGCGACAGCTGTTCCACCACCTTGTTCCCCTCTGCATCGAGAGATACGATACCCGAGGAGCGCATGTAATTCTGCAGGTTGATTTCAGCCGTATCGAGAAGAGCCTTCCGTGATTGAAGTTGTGTCTGCAGAAACTCGCGGATTGCTTTGCTTCGAAGACGGCTTGTGTTCAGATTTCTTGTGGTATAGACTTCGGCATAAGAATTGGCAATCAAGGCGGCCTC
>DATDRF010000039.1:0-30723 GCA_035291905.1 Bacteroidota bacterium | reverse complement strand
GTCATTGGCAAGATGTGGCTTTCCCTCCCGCCATATTCGATGGTAGAGACTATTCCCGTTAAGAGGGATCCTGACCTCAGGGATTTTCATACGTATCAGTTTTTCGATCCACTGCACCTGTTGTTGCGGGATCGAGAGATTCTGCATGATCAGGTACTGTTTGTCTTCGCTGGGGAGATACACAGTTGCACCCGTCGAGGAGAATATCCTTTTTGTTTGTTCAGCAAGGAGGAAAATGATCTTTTGCACGCTTTCACCACGATTTGCGGCAGCATTCAGTTCACTGAGCAAGGATAAGTCTTCAGTTTTCCTTTTGATTTCTTCCTCCGTCCGCCTGCGGTCGCTGATGTCGAGAATGGCCCCAACTCTGACATTGCGACCATTGTATTCCATCTGCCGAACGCGTATTTCCATCGGAAACGTTGTGCCATCCTTCCTCAGTCCAATCGATTCGTAAGGTCCCAGGCCGCCTGTGGTTAGTTGTTTTGTCATGGACTCTTTCGCCTCAGGGGCGACAGTCAAAGCCATAACCTGTTTCCCGAGCAATTCCTCCGGTTCGTACCTGAACATCTTGAAGTATTGATCGTTTGCACTGAGGAGGATCCCTCCATCGTGTATTGCAATGGCTTCAAACGCTGCCTCTGATAGACGACGGAATTGGTCTTCGCTCGCGTACAGTTCCTCTTGCGCCCGCTTGCGATCGGTGATGTCGCGGGCTGTCGTGTGCATATAGGCAGTTCCAGATATAATAATGCGCGTGTTGTTGAATTCCGTATCGACTTTTGAGCCATCCTTTCGATGAATCTTTGCCTCGCTGAGAGTTTCTTCCCCTTGCATGATTCTTTCGTGAGAATCGTAGTATGCCTTCTGGTCCGGCTTCTCATGGAGGTCGGGAATCCTCATTGTGAGCAGTTCCGGCCGTGTGAACCCTGTGAGTTTACACGCCGCTTCATTGACGAAAACAAACCGCGATTCGCCATCTGAAATGAACACTGCGTCGCGGGAACCTTCAAAGACCGCCTCCTGCCATTCCAACGATTGTTTGACCCGGGCTTGCGATTCCTCCAACGCTTTCTTGCGTCGCATATGTTCAACAGCCGACAAGAGCGCTGGAACAAGGCGAGTAGGTTGTTGTTTCAACACATAGTCGGCTGCACCCAGCTTCATGCACTCGACTGCGGTCTCTTCATCAACCGACCCTGTAAAGATGATAAGGGGTGTTTCAGGACAAATCTGTTTGACGAGCGCCACGGCTTCTTTCCCGTTGATGTCCGGAAGGACATAGTCGGAAATGACGGCGTCAAATTCTGAACTGTTGAGCGCCTTGAGAAAGGCCTCACGATTGTCAACTTGCGTGACCGCAGCTTCGACGTTGTCTTCCAGCAGACGCAGGGAGAGGATATCATTGTACGTCGGTTGGTCTTCGAGGATGAGGATGTGGAGTTGAGCAGGCATGATTCACGAAACTGAAAATACGATGCTTCAATGACGAGAAGCCTCGGCATCAAACGTCAGATTCACAAAGCTCCGACGGGGCGGAGAAGAACAGAACCACGAATCCCCTGATATGGCGCGATTGTCGTTACGGACACAATGAAGACTTATCGCTTGGAGGGATTGTCTGCATATCCTCCCCTTGCAGGACAATTGATACAGCGATTGTATAGAACTGTTGCGAGCTAACCTTTGACCAACGTTTGTGCTGAGATGAACGTTGAGTCTGAAGTCAGCCCCAGAGTTGTTTTCTTAACACTGCTGCACGGCAAATACGCGCAGCGAAGTTCGGCGTCAGGCTAAGCGATCTGAGGCCGTGTCCGGTCGTTGCTTTCGAGAATTGTTCGAATCTGCAGTACACCTTTTACCAAGTGCAAGCTTCTCACGCTACCACCTGAACTAGAGCGGCAGTACGAAAGCCTCCTTCTCTTGCACTCCCCAAAAACCTCATTCTTCCCAAATATCTGGGAGTTGTCCTACCTGCTTCAAGTTACTTCTTTCCTTGAATGTTGGCAAACGGCTTGGGATGAAAAACCCATTGCAAACTTGCGAATGGTTCTTGAAAAGCCTTGCCTCTCACACGCATTGACCTATGAATGAGTTGCTTTCGACAAAAAGAACTCTTAAACGTCAACATCTGCGAATAGCAAAATCGGCTGACCGTGCTCTCTTTGTAGAGATTTCATTTGATTTCCACTTTCAAAGGGCATTCTTCTGCGATATGTCGTGGTCTTCATTTTGCGGCTCTTTGACCGTTCATATCATGGGGCAGGACAATGAAGAAGATACTGGTTGTCGATGATGATGCCGACGTTCGAACGGCCATCGTATGCACGCTTGAGGACATTGAATGTCAGCTCATCGAGGCGGATAACGACGCTGCGGCGTACGACGTTGCCGTTTCGGAAAAATCGGACCTGATCATCAGCGATGTGATGATGGATAACGGTAATGACTTCGCATTGATGGAACTGTTGAAGAGGGACAGCCGACAGCATCGATCAAGGTTATCATGATAACAGGCGCGGCACAATATGCCGGTGCATGGCAATCCGATCCAAATGCCAGATATCTTCTGAAACCATTCAGTCGGATGAAATTCTTGCTGAAGTTAAAGAGGTCCTCAGCGATTGAGGTCAAGCCGTGGTTGTTGAAGAATGGTTGGAACAAAGTGTCTTCCACACGTTTGTTACTCCTTCCTCATGGGAATTATTCCTAAGAAGTCCCTTTCACGCCTTTCAATTCGGTAACTCTTCGCATCTTATTGATTTCTGTTTGGCGTTCGAGTATTGAAAGGCTGGAGTCTATCAGCAGTCGGTGCTTGTCGCGACGCGATTGGCATCAGGGATATCCTTTTCACACCTCGCTGCAGACTTACCGCCTATTCTCCAGTCCCCCGATGTAGAGGTCGCTTTGAACGTGGTTGCCTCGGTAGGAGTCCCCTTGCTTCGTGGCCGTGATCGATCGAAACACCAGCTTGGCCCTGAACGCGCCGTTGGATGATGCACGGGGTATCCACACGTAGAGAAATCTGCCAATGATCCCGCTTCCCGCAACAGAAAACATTGCCCACAAGCTTATTGCAGCGATGCCGCCAGATTTGAATGTTGAGTGATACAGGACCAGTATCGGACCGAGCAGGCAGAGAGTAATATGGATTTCAAGCCAAACGGAAAGCTTGCCGAGATTCCACAAGGCGTTGACGCGCTTGCGTGTGGAATACATCACAACTCCGACAGTGATCATCGTTGCACCGATAATGCCAAGTCCGTGACTGAGGTCACCCGAAGGGCGCATCGCGCGATGCTCCGGCATGAAAACACGATCCTCAGCGGAAGCGAAGTAGTAGTCCCATCCGTTCAGTGTAAGAACGACGGCGGCTGTCAAGGCGAGAAGGAGAAGGAAGAGACCGAAGAAACGATGCGCCATTCAGGAATGGGTGTCAGATGTGAGTGATGACGCAATCTACCCTGAGAAGAACGAATGTGCAAGGGCGGGGTTGACGTGTATCAACAAAGCGGAGAATGATCCCCAAGAAAGCAAGATCAGGTATTGAAAGAATCTATAACGCGACGATTAATAGTCTCTTTTATCTGGTGGTGTCGTTTGGGGTGTCTTCCGTAAGTTCACAACTGCAATTCCGCTGACGACAAGTGCGGATCCGATCACCAAACGCCAATCGAGTGTTTCACTCAGAAAGACAATCCCAAGAATCAGTCCGACGACGGGGAAGATGTAGGTGACGAGAGTTGAGCGGGTCACACCCCACGCGTTGAGCAGATGGAAGAAAAGAATATATGCCACGCAAGAACCAAGGATCCCGAGCCAGACAAGGGCAAACCAGGTGATAGGGAGTGTGGGGAAATGATTCGGTGCATCGAGTGATGGAGCGAGACTTCCGACGACCGGAAGCGAAAGCCACATCAGTGCATCGGCAGCCAGAATCGGCACCGTCGCCTGCACGACGGGGGCCTGGCCCCGCAGATATTTTCTCGAGAAGGTTGCAGCCGTGGCATAGCTGATCGACGCAGCGATCACCGCAAGTTGACCGAGGAAGTTCCCGCCAAGACTGTTGATATCGAAGTCGCGTCCCACCAGAACGACAACTCCCACAAAACCGACGATCAGCCCGACGATTCGAGCCAGCGTGATGCGCTCGTCATGGAGCCAGTAGTGAGCAATGATAATTGCGAAGAGAGGAACCGTACCATTCAAAATGGAAGCAAGGCTCGATTCGATTCTTGTCTCTCCCCACGAAATGAGTGTGAAAGGAAGAGCCGTATTGATGACACCCATGATGGCCAGGGAGAGGAGAGTTCGTTTGTCGCGCGGAAAAGGCAGCTTCTTGTACTTCATAACGGCAAGAAGGCCAAAAAGGCCGAACAGAAGCCGGAGCGCTACGAGTGTGAATGGACCGGTATCCTGAACGGCAATCCTTATCCAGAGGAACGACGATCCCCAGATCAGGCCCAGCAACACGAATACAGTCCACTCTTTTGCTTTCATCTTAGTCCTTTGGAATCAACAAGTTGGGGAAAGGCCATGAAAATCGGCGTATTGGCCAGCCGGAACAAGATACTCAAGGTATCTCAAGAAACAGTTGAATTAGAGTGCTTATTGTGTTAATTTTTCAGCAATTAGTCAATGGCCTGGACAATAAAGAAACCGAGACAGCCAGGATGGTATTGGTACCGAGGGGGTACGGATTCTCTTCCTCTTGCTGTGGAGGTAATGAATTGGAGTCCGTTGCCCGGCCGACCTCGCGAGCTCCATATGTTCTATCCGCCAAGGAGCCCCGAGGAAACCGGTATTTGTTCCCTCGACTTGGCCGACGCAGGCGAATGGGAAGGTCCGATAGAACCCGGGATCGGAATCGGACCTGTCGCTGCCGTTAAACCCAAGCCGAAACCCGTCCTGCCGATTCACCCTCCTCTTCCTCCTCATGTCGTTCAAGCTCCCCCGATCGTCAAAGTCGTAGAGAAGACAAAGGTCGTCGAGAAAGTTGTCGACAGGATTGTGGAGAAGATTGTCAACACGGCCGGGGAGAAGACGGGTGACCCCGAGTTGATGAAGGAGATACTTGCGTGGTTCGTGACCTTGGGGGCCGACTATCTGCCGCATGAGATCCACCAGTCACAGCTGGTTGATCTGGCAAACATGCTCTCGCCGGCATTTGGCGTCAAAACTCAATTCAGTTCCGTGAACGATGTCGTCGGGTTTATGATGAATGGGTCGCGAACTGCGCCCGACGATCTGACTCCAACGAACGAATAGTTGAAAAGATACTGTGTCTCGTGCAGATGTCCCCGGAGAAATCTTTGCCGCAGGGAAGAGGATATCTGCGCGGGTAGATCGGTCGGGGAATGAAATTCTCTTGAAAAAGAGTTTTTGAAGCGAGGCTAGCGGAAGTAGATCTCGATATCGTAGATGTACCACGACTGTCCGAATCGGAGAAGAGTAAACTTCACGTCCTGCGATGTGTTGATAATGGTGACCTGAACGGTCGCTTTGTTCTTCGCAGCAGGATCATAGACAGCCTTAACGAGGGAATGAGAGGATAATTTCAGTCCCGATCGTCTTTTGAGCGGGAAACCCTCCTGCCCCCTGAATGAAGAACTGCCGGTTGTGTTTCCACTTCCGGCAGTCTGCTCATGCTAACCAGTTCCCGCCTTCACTACGTTCGGCGGGATCCTCAATTCGATACTGAACTTAACTGAACAACGTTAAGTTCAATCGAATTGGGGAGTCGGAACGGCGGGATTTGAACCCGCGACCCCTTGCACCCCAAGCAAGTGCGCTACCGGGCTGCGCTACGTTCCGCTGTAAAAAAACTCTAAATTCTCAAAATTTTGCACGCTACCGTGTTAACCAACCTATCAACAATGTCCAATAATCTTGAAGTTGGTTAGCAGTTTGGTTAGCAATTCTCCATCTGCAGCGACGTGGAGTGAATGGATGTAATAAGGTAAGGAAGAAGGGTCTGAAAAACAAGGCGGGCTATTGCAGCAGACCTTTCGGCGCGAACTCGTTCAACTGAATTTTATCGGCGGTGTTTCTGCGCTCGACAGGTTCCATTGGTGGCCCAGCTCCTAATGTCTAGAAGTGGGAATGACTCGCAGAGTTGATCGTTTCCTCTTGATTCTCGAAATCGTCTAAGGTACGTTATTTGAAATATCAATCTCCCCGGAAGGGGGAGTTGAATTGTTGCTGAGGCCTCCGGAGAGCGCTATTCCACTTAAGGGAGGCCTTTTTCTTTGATCGATGGAAAGAAATACGCGTTTCATATAATCATTCGTGTGATGTTGTGAGACTATGTTTCATGCACTACGTAAGAGGAATCAAGGACATGACTACGATGCGATGTGTGATTGTCTTTATGATGTTGGCTGGGAGTGTGCAGGCTCAATGGATTCAGACAGATGGTCCCCCGGGAGGAAACGTCTACTGCTTTGCGGTCCGCGATGGAAACCTCTTCGCAGGAACCGCGGGCGGTGTGTTTCGTTCTCTGAATAACGGACAACACTGGACTGAGGTGAATGACGGCCTGACAACTCATCATGTGTGGGCCCTGGCCCTTAAGGAAACGATTCTTTTTGCGGGGACGTACGGCGGGGGTATTTTTCGCTCAACGAACGATGGACAAACCTGGAGCAAAACGAGTTCAGGCCTCACAAACCAGGACATTCGGTCCCTCGTTGTAAGCGATACGACAGTGTTTGCAGCAACCTTTGGCGACGGCATTTTTCGTTCGGAGGATGACGGAATAAGTTGGGTGCCTTCCAATGGCGGGTTGACCACCTTAACCATCATGAATCTGGCAAAGGCGGACTCGCATCTCTATGCCGGCACCTGGGGAGGCGGTGTTTGTATTTCGACGAACCGTGGGGCCAGCTGGGCAGGTATCAACTCCGGCCTGCCGGGCTCCTGCTGGGTGTGGTCTCTGTCTGTTGTCGATACGATTATTTATGCTGGCACCCACGGAAACGGAGCGTTTCGTTCTACGAAAAACGCGACGGAATGGACGGCAGTGAATTCCGGTATCGCGAGCTCAGAAGTGCGATCGTTCGCTGTTATTGGCACAAACATCTTTGCCGGAACCGAAGGTGGTATTTGCGTCTCCACTGACCAGGGCACGAACTGGACGAGCATGAACTCCGGTCTGACAGACTCCAGGGTAAATTCACTTGTTTCCGACGGATCGATCCTCCTTGCCGGAACCTATTATGGCGGTGTGTTCCGTTCGACGAATGAAGGGGTTACCTGGGTCTCATCGAGTTCGGGTATCAGGAACTCATTTGTTTACTCTCTCCTCTCCCTCAGTAACAGCTTCTATGTGGGAACGGCGTCCAGCGGTGTGTTCCGTTCGACGAATCAAGGAGCAATCTGGGTGCCGATCAATACCGGACTGACTAACTATGAAGTGCAGTGCTTTGCCGCCCGCGATACGAACATATTTGCCGGTACCTATGGCGGTGGTGTGTTTCGTTTGACCGATTCGGGGGCAGAATGGACAGAGGTCAATTCGGGACTGGGCAATTTGAAAGTGAATTCCCTACTTCTGAAAGACACCAATCTCTTTGCCGGGACCAACGCGGGGATATTTCGCACAACAGATAGCGGGGGAAACTGGGTGCTCGCGAATTTAGGAATGACTGAGGGACTCATCATGTCGATCGCAATGATGGACACAAACATCTTTGCGGCGGCCTACGGTGGAGGAGTGTTTGTTTCCACGAACAATGGTGAAAGTTGGACGGTTCGCAACTCGGGATTGTCCGACCTCAATATGCGGTGTCTCACTGTGAGCAATGGCACCCTCTTTGTTGCGACGGACGGTGGCGGTGTTTTTCGTTCGACAAATCACGGAGCGGATTGGACGGATATAGGATCCTCTGCGATGTATTCTCCTGTTTATGCCTTCATGGGCATCGATTCGAACGTCTTTGCCGGGACCTGGGGGAGCGGGATGTACATGTCTGCGAACAGTGGAGACGATTGGGCCCAGGTAAGCACAGGTCTGACTTCTGCGGTCATAAGATCCATCGTCGTGGAGGGGACAACGATTTATGCCGGGACGTGGGGGCTGGGAGTCTGGTCGCGGCCAATATCTGAGATGATTGTATCGTCGGTAGATGATCATCAATCCGATGCGCCGGTACGTTTTGCCCTTGACCAAAATTATCCCAACCCCTTCAACCCGTCGACGACAATCAGGTTCGCCGTATCGACCACCGGGAGCGTCGTGTTGAGCGTGCATGACGTTCTTGGGAGGAAACTAAGGACACTTGTCGATGAAGTGTTGCCACCCGGCCGCTATGATGCTGTTTTTGATGGAAATGAGCTGGCAAGCGGCGTCTACTTTTACAGGATAGAGGCTGGTACATTCTCACAGACAAGGAAATTTGTCTTTCAGAAATAACAGAGTCGGCATCATGTCGAAAGAATCGACAATGCCGTTTCGGTAGGATGCTGTAATTTTGCAGCAAACAGAAAAAAACCCGGCAAATCGATGCCGGGTTCGTTTCTTGGTATGAAAACAAAAATGAACGATCAGTCGGGGAATCTCTTTTTCAACCTCCCATAGTAGCCAACCATCGCCTTCCAGGAACTTTGCGCCCGCTCTGTCGTGACTTGCATGGCTTTGGCGATCTTGACAAATCCGCCGTCCCGCGCAGTACTACGTTTCGTCGAATTAAGACACTGAAATTGTACTCTGTCTGCAATGAGGGAAAAGACAACCGCGTCTGGACTCTCTCATGATGCAGAAGTAGACTTTTCACTCCCCCCCGGCCTCTTTGATCTGATGAAAATGGATTTTTGTGTAAAGTGTCTTCAGCGAAATCCCCAGGATCTTTGCCGCGGTCTTCTTGTTCCAGTTCACCAGGCTCAGAACCCCCTCGATATGCCGCCTCTCAATTTCTGAGAGCGGCTCTGCCTGGCCAAGAGTCTTGGACGAGTCGATTTCTCCTGATTGCTGAGAGGAGGAGTGACGGCTCACCGGAATGGCGATATCCTCAGCACGAATGCGGTCACCCGAACTGAGGATCATGGCGCGTTCAAGCACGTTTTCCAGCTCGCGGACGTTCCCGGGCCAGTCGTAGGTCTGCATCAGTTCGAGAGCCGCCGGATCGATGGATACCGTTTTCCCCGCCGGAGTTTTCTTTCTTATGAAGTGATCCGCCAACAGGGGAATATCCTCTTTGCGATCCCTCAAGCTGGGGAGCGTCAGCGTGATAACATTTAATCGGAAAAAGAGGTCTTCGCGGAAACTCTTGCGGTCGACCTCCTCGCGAAGAACTTTGTTGGTCGCTGAGATGATCCTCACGTCTGAACTCATGTTCCGGTTGCCGCCGACACGCCGGAATTCTCCTGTCTGAAGCCAGCGAAGGAGCTTTGGCTGAAGCCCGAGGCCAATCTCTCCGATTTCGTCAAGGAAGAGCGTCCCCCCGTCGACAATCTCAACAAGCCCATGCTTTATTCCTCCTGCTCCGGTGAAAGCCCCCCTCTCATGCCCAAATAATTCGCTCTCAAGAAGATTCTCAGGCATTGAAGCGCAATTGAGGGCCAGAAACTGATTGTTGCCGCGCTTGCTGTTCTTGTGAATAAAATGTGCGACAAGCTCCTTGCCGCTGCCGCTGGGTCCTTCAATGAGGATCGGGGAATCGGACGGTGCGACCTTTGAGGCAAGATTCAGAACCTCCACGAACTTGCTGTTCTGGCCGATAAGTGTTCCACTCAGCTCAAACCGGGAGAGTGTCGATTTCAAAGCCGAATTCTCCAAAACGAGACGCCGCTTCTCTCCGATGCGTTTGATAACCGCTTCAAGCTCGTCGCCTGAATATGGTTTCGTGAGGTAGTCGTAGGCCCCCATCTTGATGCATTGAACCGCCACCCGGGTTTCGCTCACGGCGGTTGCCATCACAACTTCGGTAGGAAGATGCTGTTGCCGAATAAATTCCAGCACCTCTGTGCCGCTCACACGGGGAAGGTTGACATCGAGCAATACGAGGTCGAATGATGAGTTTTGAAGCTTGTTGATGGCCTCGACTCCGTCGGAGGCGGTGTCGACGGTGTGTCCCGCTCCGGTAAGCAGGGAGACTAGTGCTTCGATGTAGGCGTCCTCGTCATCTACAGCAAGGACGGAGAGAGTGAACTTTTTCAATTTTACCCCCTTTTGAAGGCTGGGAGACTTCTCGCTCCACTTTGTAGAATTTACACGTTTGTCCTCATATAGTCACCAATGGAAGTGGATAGTCAGACGGACTGCAAGTGATTGTATTATAATCATATAGAGGATATTACCGCCAAAGGATCTCCGGGGCGTCCTACGGGTACGCCTTCTGAGGGTCTTTCCGCATGGAAACGCGGGTTAATATGGCGGCGGCGGACACATCGAGAGGGGCAGGGCTTCTGGCGATCGTTGTTCTTTTCGCTTCAATTCTCCCGTTGAAGGCAGACAACCTTCTGCGATTTGTCGTGCGCGACCCTCGTACTGTGGACATCGAACTTGCAAATTCCGATTCGGTTGCGGCGATTCAGCTTGTCATCAATCTTGCTGAGGCGGGAAAGATCACAGGTGCAGCCCTGATTGATCGCACCGGAAATTCAAGTTGGACCCTTCCGTTCAATGTACTCGGGACGAGTGAAATCAGAATCCTGCTCATTTCATCGGATCTCACTGTCTTGCTTCCGGGACAGGGTTCGATCGTGAGAATCTACCTGGAGAATATTCCAGGCGGTGCCCAAGACTCTGCAACGCTCTGTTTTCAGACAGCGATCCTTGCGAGTCGGGGTGGCATTTCGCTCGCCGTTCGTACAGAATCAGTGACTTTTGGGAAAGCCCACCCGGCCGAAAACCATGTACAACTCAATAACTACCCCAATCCGTTCAACCCTTCGACCAGTATCTCCTTCCAGCTGAAACAGGCAGGAGATGTTGATTTGACGATCTACGATCTCCGCGGGAGGAACGTCGTAAAGCTCATCAGCGGTCGATTGGCGGCGGGTTGGCACAACGTACAGTGGAATGGAACAAGCGAGCGGAGTGTAGATCTCCCTTCAGGCCTCTATATTTGTCGGTTGCTAGTTGACGGAAGATCCACAGCCAGGAAAATGATTCTTGCAAGATAGTCAGTCGCGCAGAAAGATATTCCGAAACGAATGCAGCGGATTCGATTTCTAACAGTACTTTCACCCTAGAAAGACGTCCATATGAAAAAAATTCTCATTGTTGACGATGAAGAAGACGTGCGGGCCGCAATCGTGTGCCTGCTCGAAGATACAAACTACCAGATTCTTGAGGCAGACAGCGGCACCTCCGCGTTGGATATCGCGATTTCGGAAAAACCCGACCTGGTTATCACCGATGTGATGATGGATAGCGGCAATGGCTTTGCCCTGAGGGAATTGCTGCGGGCGGACAGCCGCACAGAATCGATCAAGGTTATTATGATGACCGGCGGGGCCCAGGGTGCAGGAGCGTGGCAATCCGATCCAAACGACCGGTATCTTCTGAAGCCTTTCAACGGCGAGACGATCCTCAATATGATTCGATTGACGCTTGGCGAAGGGTCCCCGGAAGTCGTGACGAGACACTAACGCTCATTGCGATCCCCGGAGACTCCCATACGCCATGCAGTCTTCGGGCGTGATCGAGGGGACCTGTGGACTTTAAGTGGCGGGAAACCTATATTCATAGCATTACATCCCCGGGGGAATCACCTGCCTAATGCTTGCACATGATTCTCCATGTCAGACCCGTCCGGATTCTGCCATGAGCGAGATCCTTCTTCTCCATACTTCTGAAACAAACCGATCGTTCGGAGGCATGCCGCCCCTGGGGCTTTCGTGGATAGCATCCTTCATTGAGTCGAAAGGATTTCCGGCTGATCTCGTCGATATGCAAATCTCGCATGCCGGGATCGATCAAATTCTTCAGTCGGCAAAACCCCGAATCGTTGGTCTGAGCGGAACAACGCACACGCGGTTCGAAGCCTTCGAGCTCGCCCGAAGAATCAAACATCACGATAGACAAATCACGGTCCTGTTTGGCGGCCCCCACGCAACATTTACCGCCGATGATACTCTGAGGCACGTGGATTCGATCGATGTCGTGGTTCGCGGGGAAGGGGAGTATGCCATGCTTGAATTGGCTGATTGTCTCTTGCATGGCAGGAATCCGCACTCAGCCATCCGTGGAATTTCATACCGGCAGAACGGACACATTGTCCACACCCCAAGCGCGACGCGCATCGGACGGCTTGATGATCTGCCGCTCCCGAAACGCGTCCCAGGCGATATTCGTCGCTATGACCTGAAAATGGATTTTCTGGATGTGCAGGGGACATCGATCATTACGTCCCGCGGCTGCCCCGTGGGGTGCACGTTCTGCTCGGCGAGTATCATGTTCGGTAAGACAGTCAGCTACAGGTCGGCGCGGGCGGTTGTGGATGAGATCCAAATGCTGGTACATGACTTTGGATTCGGAGGGATCAAGATCTTCGACAGCACGTTCACCCTCAGGAAATCGCATGTCGAATCGATCTGCGCGGAGATGGTGAGACGCAAACTCATTGTGCCGTGGGAATGTGAAGTGCGTGTGAACACCGTAACGAAAGACCTCCTTCGAATCATGCGGAGCGCGGGGTGTTATTACATCAGTTTTGGGATCGAATCAGGCAGCAATGCCGTTTTGAAAAAGATGCACAAGAATATCACGACCGATCAGGCGGAAGCGGTCCTGACGTGGGCCAGGGAACTGGGGATCAAATCGAAGGTATTCTTCACGTTTGGACACATCGGTGAGACCATGGATGACGCAAAACAGACATTCAGGTTCATGGAATCTCACCGTCGCTCCATTGATACCTTCGGCAGCAGCGTTGGGATTCGCATTTATCCGGGGACCGCAGTGGAAGGTTATGCAAAGTCGATCGGATGCTTATCCGGTTCCTTCTCATGGTCGTTGCCTTATGAGGAGAGGCGTAACGAACAGCTCGGAGCAGACCCCACTGTCCCCATTCTGCTGGGGCCAGGCATGGGTTGGGATGAACTCAGGGCCCTGGAGCGCCGCCACATCCTGTTTTGGATGAAAGATCTGATTTCCTCCATGAGAGTCCTTCGCGATCAGTGGAGACTGCATCATGGAAAGAAATGGTGGGGGATTGTGAAGGGATTGGTCCTGCGCGGAAGAATCCTACGCAAGTATGGGGCGGATGTCGGACACGAAGGAACTTGAAATCCGAAACTCGTTAGCCTACGTCTTTCCTTCTTCCCCTCGAAATCTCAGCACCTGCCGCCACATGAGATCCGGTAGCGAGCGATTGACGGCGTACTGTTCGCGCATCCAGCGGGCTTCGTTTCCGTTGCTGACAATCTCCTCCACCTCGTACAACGCTGCTTCATTCCCCAATGCCCTTCTGACTGTTTCTGTTGTGGCGAGTATGTCTTCCGCTATGGTCCGGCGCATCCCTGTCGCCACATCAACGAACTCACCCTCCAGCCCAAACCGGCACGCCTGAAATCGGTTGTACGTGTAGGCGAGGTAGATCTCTTCGGTCACATCGCGGGGCCCCTGCGACAGGAGCCACCGGCAAAGGCCTTGAACATACGCCGTAAGGGTTGCCGCCCTGTCGACCGTCAACGGAGTATCACATACGCGTATTTCAATGGTCCCGTACTCGGGCTTCGGTCGGACGTCCCAATAGAAATCCTTCATGCTTTCCACGATACCAGCTCTGCGCATGCGTTCAAAATAGGCTTCGAATTCGTTCCAATGGAGAACGAACGGCGCCCGGCCGGAAAGCGGAAAGGCAAACACGGAGTTGAGTCGTGAGGAATCAAACGCAGTGTCAACACCCTGATAGTACGGCGAGCCGGCGGAGAGTGCGATGAGCTGAGGCATGTATCGCGCCATCGAATGCAGCAAGAACAGGGCGTCATCACCCTTGGCACAACCAATATGAATATGCTGGCCAAAGACCGTAAACTGCTTCGCCAGATATCCGTACAAGCCCGAAACGTGGCGTGCACGCGGCCGATCGGATATTCGTCTTTCGCTCCAGTGCTGAAATGGATGTGCTCCTCCTCCGGAAACGCCCACATTGAGCACACGCGCCTCCGTAACCAGCAAGGTTCTTATGCTTCGAAGCTCTGCAAGGAGGCTCCTGTGAGTCTTGTGAATTCCCGTACTGACTTCAATCATACTCTGGGTAATCTCGGGTTTGATATCGCCGGTGTGAGCCTTCTCCTTGACGATGGCCAGCAGGTCCGGGGCGGCGGCCGTGAGATTGTGGTCCCGGGTGTTGACAAGCTGCAGCTCGAGCTCGACACCCATGCTGAACATTTCCGATTCCTTGAATTCAAGGACCGTCGGCATCAGTTCTTCCCTTCTTCGAAGGCTTCCTTCGAATAAATGAGCGCCAGCTGCATTATGGGGGCTGCGGCAAACTCGAGAATTAGAATGGCCGACATCATGACCGTTGCCATGAGGGGACGAAACTCCGGATAGAGCATGGCGGTCTGATTGACGAGAATGATTGCCAATGCGGATTTCGGCATGAGCCCCAGGGAGAGGAACCAGGCTTTCCGGTACGGAAGGCCCGAGGGGCGTGCCAGGGCAAAAACTCCCGCCGTCTTCCCGACGAAACGCGCGACGACGATTGCGAGGCCGATGCCGATGCCGGCCGGAACAAATGTGAAGTCGAGGTATGCCGCTGTGCTGGAAAAGAGAAGGATGAGAAAGATGCGCCCCAGCCGCCCGAAATTCAGCCACACAAAATGACGGCCCCTGTCAAACGTCCGCATCATGGTTCCAAAGCCGAGAAGAGCAAGGGGCACCGAAAGTCTCAGTGCTATGGAGATCCAAACGGCGACAATGAGCATGGCAATAATGGCAAGAAACTGTGTCTCCTCGCGGCGTCCGAGGAGCCTGAGAATTTCGAGGGTGGACCGTGCCATGATGGCGGCAAATGCCAGGGAGCCAAAAACAAGATATGCCGGATGGCCAAGAATGGTGACCAGGTCTCCCCGGTATTCGGTCGCAAGCGGCGCAATGAGGATGTTAACCGTGATGTACGCGTAAATGCTGTTGAGTGCCGTCAACAGCAGCAGGCGTTCGGTCACTTGTCCCTGTGCCCGCTGATCCTGCGTGATGGCCAGGACCACGGCGGGAGAGGTCGAAACACCGATAGCAGCGGCGACCGCTGCAACAAGAGGGGGTTTCCCGAAAAGCTGAATCACGAGAAACATAAGGGCAAAGGCGAGTGCGCTCTCGAGCGCGCTGGTGCCGAGGAGCTTCGGGTTGCTTCGAAGCCAGGAGAGATCCACGCGCTGGCCGAGCTCAAACAAAAGGACCCCCATTGCAAGGTGGATGAGGCTGCTCATGCCCGCGAGCGCCGACACATCGATCGCTCCCGTGACATGCGGGCCGAGAAGAATTCCGGCCAGGACCCAACCCATCATCCTGGGTTGCCGCGTCCATCGTTCGACCAATTCTCCGGCGATACCCGCGCTCAAGAGCAGCGCGCCGTACCAGAAGAAATTCTCGACCGACGGGGGCCACGAGGGAAGAAAAAAAGGTTCCTGCATTATCTCTCCATGATAGGGGAAACAGACGTTTTTTACTGTAGTCAAAAAAAATGGGATGGTCAAGGCGGGTCTGTGATGAAGATATCAGATTCAAATCATGGCTTAGAGCAAACGCTTTGAAGAAAGAAATGATGACACCTTCAGTCGGAGTCTTCGTCATCAGATGATCCGAGGGACTTGACTCCGGAATCTCCCGACCATATATTGTCCACCGCACGATGGCTTTCCTCCCAGAGCACTCGACGCCGAGGTAACACTTCTGCTTGCCAGGTTTCTGATCTGCGGGGGATCCAGCCTACGCTTCCGCACAGTCCTGACAGTCGGCAACAACGTTGTCGATATCTCAGGGAATTCAATCGATCCTGCGGCAAACTCGCAGGCGTTCTAGGAGTCAAGTACATTGCTATATCAAAACCCCGGATCCGTCGAGGTCCGGGTTTTTGTTTTATTGCCTCCATTGCCTTCATCTCAACCATTGAGTACATTTGTGCCATGACGGAAATCAAGCTGAGGAAAAAGATCATTCTCGTCGGCGATAAGGTCCTCATTGCTCCCGACCGCGATCAGGAGCGGACTCAGCACGGACTCTATCTCCCGCCGGGAGTGAAGGAAAAAGACAGGGTTCAAAGCGGCATCGTGGTGCAGGCAGGCCCGGGGTATGCTCTTCCAAATCCCCACTTCATGGATCAGGAATCATGGTCGACGACGCCGAAGGACCCGGTGAAGTACATCCCCCTTCAGGCAGAAGAAGGCGATATTGCAGTCTTTCTGCGTGATTCCGCAATTGAGATCGAATACGAGGGGGCAAAGTATCTCATCGTTGCGCATTCCTCTATTCTTATGCTCGTACGGCGGAATCAGTTTGAGGGATTGGATTCGTAGTGGACGGCAGAGCGGAAGATCTGAAGGTCTTTTCCCACCAGAACGTTCTGCAGCAACTCGAAACTGCGGAATTCAAAAACGGCTACTTTGTGCTGAATTTCTATGCCCAGGGGAACGGCAAGCCCTCCTCTCAGAAGACCGAAAGGACAGCCGTGTTCTATCTTTATCCGTCGGGTGGGACATTGCGGGATGAGAATTTCCAGCTCCTGTTCTATGATTCCCGTTATGACACCTATCGCGGATTCAAACCGCCTCAGGGGCGGAAATAGTAGGGAACAATTCCAACGCCGGTTTCGTTAAGAAAAGAGGACTACCAAAGAAGGAGGCAACGATGTACGATATCATGATTCAGCGTATGAGAGATGAGGTGACCCAGCTTGGAGCAAAGGAGCTTCGAACGCCGGAGGAAGTTGATGCGATGCTTCCGGGCTCCAAGGGAACAACACTTGTCGTTGTGAATTCCACCTGCGGCTGTGCAGCCGGTGCGGCCAGGCCAGGATTGGCAATGGCGCTCCAGGACTCACCCGCCAAGCCAGACCACATCGTCACCGTGTTTGCCGGACAGGACAAGGATGCCACAGCCCGCGCACGCGAGTATTTCGTGGGGATGCCTCCATCATCGCCCGGCTTTGCTTTGATGAGAGACGGGAAATTCGTTCACATGGTTCACCGCTATAATATAGAAGGACATTCTCCACAGCAGATTGCCGCTCAACTGACTGCCGTATTTGAGCAATATTGCAGCCCAGTGACGGAAAAGGCTGTTTGAAATGGTTTTGACAGTTCGGCGGGAAGGGGATGGGAGACAATCTCATCCCCTTTTTTTATGTTGTGGAAGCCGTTTCTTCGAGAACTGATCCCATTCCTGTAATCCCCGTCACATGCAGTGCTCGACTATCCACGATCCCATCACTCGGGGGAACTCCTCAACTCTCCCCGTGTTCTTTAGTAATCGCCGAACCGGGACATCATTGTACCGTTGTCGAACCAAAAAGACTCCCAAACCCGAAAAAAGAGCTTCCCCAACTCTCCCAATACACTCACATGGAGGACCTTATGAGAAATCGGTTACTCGTTCCCCTGTTCACGGCGATCTTGACGATAGCCGCATCAGTTCAGGGACAGACGATCCCCATCATCGCGAAACTCGATACGACCGGTACGGGAAATAATTCGGCCGGGAAGGGAACTTTTTTTGGAACGTTTGATGTGGCTCAGAAATCCCTTACCTACCAGGTGACGGTGAACAACCTGCAGGGGACAATTTCCGCCGCCCATTTTCATGACGAGAATACATCTGTTCTTCAGGCGATTACATTCTCAGGAAACACGGCTGCCGGAACATGGACGAACATTCCCGATTCTCTTTTTGTCAAACTCGTGAACCAACGAATCTACGTGAATGTCCACACCTCTTTTGCCGGGGGCGGTGAGATTCGCGGCTTCACGGGTGCTCAAGCTCATGCTTTTGGCATTAGGATGGATGGAGCGCAGGCGGGAACTGCCTCGAACGGAAGGGGAACAGGATATGTCGAGTGGGACAGTGCGTCGGCGAAGGTCAGATATGAAATGACGTATGCAGGCCTTAACGCTCCGCGCACCGTTACTCATTTTCATTCAGCCAGAAATGGCGGGATTGTTCAGGGGATAACGTTTGTGGACAGCTCGGCGTCCGGCTTCTGGACGCTGCCGGATACGGCTCTCAATCTCCTCATCAAGGGGGAATTGTATGTGAACATTCACACCTCGTTTGCGACCGGCGGTGAAATTCGCGGCGCGGTCGTTCCCTATGGCGAGTTCACCTTCACTATTGCAATGGATGGGGCGCAGGCTTCCACCGCTTCGCTTGCCCAGGGGACTGGGTGGGCTTCGCTGGATCGGTTCGCTACCAAGCTCAAATACCGAATGACCTATGCCGGGCTGGGCAGCGCGTTTACCGCGGCCCATTTTCACGTTTCTCCCGGTGGCGGAATCCTCCAGCCGATCACCTTTGCCGGCAATATTGCTGATGCAGAGTGGACGAACCTGACGGACTCACACCTGCGGGAACTGCTGAAAGGAAATGTCTATGTGAATATTCACACCTCGGTCCTGGACGCCGGGGAAATCAGGGGAAACCTTAAATACGGCATTGTCGGAGATGGTGTGTGGACTGCCACTGTTGACGGCGCCACAGCGGGCACCATTTCCACAGCGAAAGGAACGGCATGGCTTGCCCTCTATCAGGATGATAGCGTGAAGGTCCGCGTGACCATTGCCGGCCTTACGTCTGCCTTCACCAGCGCGCATGTCCACGCCGGGAACACCGGGATTCTCTTTGGCATCAATTTCACCGACAGCACGGGGACCGCGACCGCATTCAGACCCGATAGTGTTCTCTTACAGCTGATCAAAGGACAGCTCTATGTGAACGTGCACACAGGGACATTCGGAGGGGGTGAAATTCGGGGAAACCTTAAGTTCGGATCAGGAGTGGTTACCGGCGTGCAGATTGACAAGACCTCGGATCAAATTCCCGCCTCGTACACCCTTGATCAGAACTATCCCAATCCTTTCAATCCGACAACAGCAATCACCTTTTCCGTGGCCGAACGTGGAAAAATGACGTTGAAAATCTATAATCTCCTCGGCCAGGTGGTGGCGACCTTGCTTGAGGACGTGAAAGAAGCGGGGATCTACAGTGTTTCTTTTGACGCTTCGGGGCTTACAAGCGGAGTCTATTTCTACCAGCTCACAACGGAGAAAGGTTCAGGGATAACGAGAAGAATGGTGCTTCTGAAGTAAATCTTCGGTCAGCTCATTGAAACGGAAAAAGGTCCCGCGTAACTTCGGGACCTTTTTGTTTTGAATTCAAAGACTGAACAAAAGAACAACATATTCTGTGTGTTCTCTGTGCCTTCTCTGTGATCTTTGTGGTTAAGTTTTCTCGCCTCGATCCAAATGGTATGTCAGTTGTTCAGTGCGCCTTGCTGGATCCACAACCCGATCTTCACAATCATCGTATCGGGCAAGCCGGTTGCTGCGTATGGGCCGCCGAAAGGCATTCGGCCCACAATTCCAGTTCCGCGCAGTTCCTTCATGATACCGCTGTTCGTAGAGTCCCCTGCAATGACGACGTTGGTGCCGTAATTAACACCTCCTGCACGAACGCCAGCGTATGTGGATTGATTAAAACCGCTTGAGGGGGTTGACCCGCTGTGACATCCCGGTGTCGCGCAATTAGCGAGGAGGATCGGATGAATATCATTGGCGAAGGATTGGGGGCCGGGATTGAACGGAGCAGGGGGGGCAGTGGGAGTAGGTACGGGTGTGCCAAGATCCTTGCAACTCTGACCTGCAACGATCAAAAGAACAACGGCGAGTGCAGCAGAGAACTTCATGAGATCTCCCTTTTGATGAAATGTACCGATTTTAACACATCGTAAGAACATCTCGTCCGCCTGATAAGTTTCGTATTGAGTCTTACGGGAGCGGACTGTACATTGAAGCCGGCCTTTGAACAGATACGAAACCACCATGCAGACCGTCCAATCGAGCCTTGTCCACAAGATAGCGCCTTATGACGAGACAGAAAAGAAGCCCCTTCCCGCTTTGATCTTGCTTCACGGCCGTGGAGCAAACGAGGATGACCTTCTGGGCCTTGTCCCTTTCCTGGCGCCTCAATTCTTCATTGTTGCGGCCCGCGCACCCATTCCCTATCCATACGGCGGTGCGACATGGTATGAAACGCTTGCTTCGGGGACACCCCAACCGGAGCAGTTCATGGAAAGCTATGAAAGACTTGTTGAGTTTGTCCGCGACTTGAAACGAAATTACCCCATCGATCCCGAGCGCATCTTCTTCCTTGGCTTCAGTATGGGAGCGGTCATGTCTTATGCGTTCTCGCTGACGCGGCCGCAGGAAGTGAAAGGCGTGGTTGCACACAGCGGGTATATTCCGGAAAATACACAGTTGGTGTTCGACTGGCCCGGCATGAAGGGGAAGGATTTCTTTGTTGCTCATGGAACTCTGGATCCGGTGATCGGAATTCAGTTCGGGCGGAGGGCAAAAGAACTCTTGGAAAAAAATAACGCAAATGTCGTCTATCGCGAATATCCCATTCCCCACGCGATGAGCGAAGAGAGCGTGAGTGATTTTTCTTCGTGGCTTGGCCGAAGAATCATGGGAGCACCGTAGAGCATGGGACCGAAACGACGAAAAAGAACCGCGACATCAGAATTCGGCACCTCGGGGAGGGTGAGCCACGATTCTTCCAGATTCTACAACAGCAGGCTCTACGGCGAGGCCCGCAGACCGATGCCGGTTCCCGATGAACAGCCTGTCCCGCAGGATGCGCTGGACCGGATTATCCATGCAAGCAGTGAACGGATGGTTCTTTTGCCGGATCACTGCATTCATCTCATGATTACCTCGCCGCCCTACAACGTCTCAAAGGAATATGATGAAGACTTCACGCTCGGCGAGTACCGAAGCCTTCTGCGAAATGTCTTTGCGGAATCGTATCGGGTGCTCGTTCACGGCGGCCGCGCATGTGTGAATATTGCAAATGTCGGCCGGAAACCGTATATCCCGCTTCACGCATTTCTCGTTCATGACCTGCTCGACCTGGGTTTTGTCATGCGGGGGGAGATTATCTGGAACAAGAGTTCCAGCGCCGGACCATCGACGGCTTGGGGAAGCTGGAAATCGGCTTCAAATCCGACTCTGCGGGATGTCCACGAGTACATCCTGATCTTCTCGAAAGGGTCGTTTTCCCGGAATGGCCACTCCGGCCGAAACACGATCTCGAGAGACGAATTCCTGGAATTCACAAAAAGCATCTGGGATTTTTCGGCCGAGTCCGCAAGAAGAGTCGGGCATCCGGCCCCCTTTCCGCTGGAGCTACCGAGAAGGCTCATTCAATTGTACAGTTTCAAGGGGGATGTGGTCCTGGACCCGTTCGCAGGGAGCGGAACGACCTGTATTGCCGCACGGGATGCAGGTAGGCACTTTATTGGCTATGAAAAGAATGAAGAATACGTCAAACTGGCGGAAGACCGACTGGAGGGAAGAGGAAGAAGCTCAAAGAAAAAGCCATAACACGAAGAGACACGAAGAATACACGAAGGTCACAGAGAATTCTTTCCTTCGTGTAACTTCGTGTTCCTCAGTGTCCTTCGTGTAATTCTTTTCAATCGAAAGATCCCATCCATGGACCATCGAAATCGTGCCTACCAATATGCAGCCATTATCGCGGCGCTTCTGTTTTCCTGTGCGAAAGACCCGAATCCCGACGAACGGCTTCTCAACGCATTGATACCCGTGCGCGAGAGGTATGCACCCGATCGCCGAGTAGCGATCTTCACCGTGACCCCCGAATGGCAGAACGGCGTCCTCGTTGCCAAGGGAGAAGTCGACAATCCTCAGGCAAAAACGGATGCGCTGGGCGCCCTCAAAGATGCGGCGAATGTCGACCCTGTCGACAGCATCATTGTCCTTCCGGATCCAAGGCTCGGCGAGAAACGCAACGGAATCATCACTGTCAGCGTCGGCAATGTGCGCTCACGGCCGGGTCAGGATGAGGAGCTCGGGACCCAGGTCCTGATGGGAATGGTGGTGAAGCTGTTGAAGAAGCGGGGCGGGTGGTACTACGTGCAAAGCAATGACAAGTACCTTGGGTGGATCGAAGACGACGCAATGGTAGTGACTGATGACAAAGGTGTGGACGACTGGATCGGGGCGTCAAAAGTGATAACAGTCGATTATTTCGGAGTGGTTCGTGAAAAGCCTTCTCTCACCGCGCAGCCCGTGAGTGACGTCGTAGCCGGTGCGATGCTGAAAAAGGGGGGAGAGGGCGGTTCATGGATTGCCGTTGCGCTCCCGGACGGGCGTAAGGGATACATCGGGCGATCAATCGTTCAGGATTATGCGGCCTGGAGAAAATCCAGAAGGCTGACGACAGCGAATATCGAGAACACGGCAAAGATGTTTGTCGGTGTTCCCTACCTCTGGGGCGGCACGTCTGCCAAGGGTTTTGATTGTTCCGGCTACACGAAGACGGTGTATCGACTGAACGGCCTCGAGCTCAACCGCGATGCAAATCAGCAATCGCTCATGGGTGAAGATGTCGCGGTGGGGGGAAGTTTCCAGGGATTGAAGGACGGAGACCTTCTCTTCTTCGGGCGCAAAGCTGCCGGCGAAAAGCCCGAGAGGATCTGGCACGTTGGGATATATCTGGGCAACAAGGAGTTCATTCACTGCGCGGGACGGGTGCGGATCAACAGTTTCGATTCCACTGCATCTCACTTTGACCGCGAGAGGTTGAATACCTTCGTGCGCGCTCGGCGCCTCATCGGTATGTCGCAAGTACCCGAGGTGGGCTGAGCCCTGTCACACCTTGGTAAGGCCGATCCCGGGGCTGTCGGTGAGTGTGACTTTCCCGTTCACGATTCGGGTTCCTTCGTAAGGATCGTTGCTGATGAGAAGAGCGCCGTCAAGGTCGGCCCAATCGACAAGGGGAGAGAGGTGCGATGCCGCTGAGATCGCGCATGATGTTTCGGTCATGCACCCCAACATGACCTTCATGCCGAGCGCACGGGCAAGGAGAATCATCTTATATCCTTCGCGCATGCCTGTCGATTTCATCAGCTTGATGTTGATGCCGGTGTAGACTCCCTTCGCTTTGACCACATCCGCAAGTCGTTGCACCGCTTCGTCTCCGATGATCGGTATCGGACTTCGCTCTGTCAGCCATGCGTGATCATCGATACGGTCCTTGGGAAAAGGTTGTTCGACGAACTGGACTCCCTTCTCTTTCAGCCAATGAACCATGTCGAGCGCCGATTCCTTCTCCTTCCATCCTTGATTCACATCGGCCGTTAATGGTTTGTCCGTGACTGAACGGATTGTCTCGATCATCTCCTTATCGGTCTCACGTCCCAGCTTGACCTTCAAGACATTGAATTCTTTCGCTTCCAGAGTCTTCTTGCGGATCATGTCCAGGGTATCGATTCCGATGGTAAAAGAGGTCATCGGGGTTCGGTTTTTGTCCAGCCCCCAGATGTTGTACCATGGCTGGTTCACAAGTTTTCCAACCAGATCGTGCAGGGCAATGTCGACTGAAGCTTTCGCGGCCGGGTTTCCGGGCGCAATCCTGTCAATATCCCCCAGAATGGTCTCCAGTTCGAACGGATTCTTATACCCGCTGAGGTCGAGTTTGGAAAGAAACGCCGTAGCGGTTTCGTGCGATTCGCCCAGGTACGGCGGCATTGAGGCTTCGCCGTAGCCGATGACGCCGTCGTATTCTATTTCGGTGAGTACAACAGGGGTCGTCGTGCGAGAACTCGTTGCGAGGGTGAAGACGTGTCTCAATTCAAGAGTGTAGGGGCGAAAGCGGAGTTTGAGAGCGCCGGATGCTGCGCGTTTTGTTTTTTCTTGACGCAGAAACGTTTTTGATTCTGCCAGCGCGGTAGTAGCAAGGAGCGTCGAGGCAGCAAGGAACGAGCGTCGGGATCGGTTCATGGTAACGTCCTTTTGCGTAGGGAATATTCATAAAAGTAGCGGAAAGACGCACAAAACACAAAAGCGCAATGCTCTGCGGGTGTTGCTTCCAATCATTGCAGTTTGTATCTTGGCGATGATAGCTGGTCCTGAGGAGAGCATGAAACCACAGAGGCAGATCCTGATTGTTGACGATGAGCCGGTTTGGCTGAGAGTTCTCAAGCAAATGCTCGAGACAAAGGGGTATATCGTCAAAGAGGCGGCAAGCGGAGCTGATGCTCTCAATACCCTCAAGAGCTACGAGCCTGACCTGATTTTGCTGGATGTGCGGATGCCGGATATGAACGGCTTTGACCTCCTGGACCATATCAAGAAACTTCCCAAGCTGGCTTCCAAGCCCGTGGTGTTTGTATCTGCCATGGACGATTTTCACGCCAAGAAAGTTGCGCGTGAACTGGGTGCTGCAGATTATCTTCTGAAGCCCATCGACGAAAAGGAAGTCAATTCTGTCTTGGCGAAGTACCTTCCGAGGTAGGCCCTCAGCATCCCGCGAAGCACAGGCAGCACGTCTGCATTGACCCATGAACTTCATTCGTAATATCAGGAGATTCCGCGCCACGTTGGGGCCGGTTGAACAGGCACAGATGGTTGCCTCAACTGCCGTCGTTGTCGCCATGGTGACAATCGTCCTCGTGCGGGTCTTCACCGGGTACAAACTCGGATGGTATGACTTCCTCAGCGTCATCACCGTCGGAATGTTCGGCTTTCTCATCGTGTACTTCACCTTGAACTACGGTCGGCTCCTGGAAGAGCAAAAACAGGAAGTGCTTGCCCTCAACGCGATTGCCGAAGCCGTCAACCGCGCCCTCGAAATAAGCTACCTGCTTCAAAATGCGTTGCTTGAAGTGCAAAGAGTGTTGAACGCCGAGTATGGGTGGATCTATCTCCTGGAAGGAGACAAGCTTGTGCTGAAATCCTCCCGGGGAACCGAAGAGCTCCCGGCAGCCATCCTCCCTTCGGGATCGTCGGTGAATGATACATCACTCTCGTGGGTCCAGGCTCCCCGCGTAACCCGTGTTTCATCGCCGGATTCCGAAAAACTCCCGTCCGGTCCCAAGGTGCGTGCGTGGGCTTCCGTCCCCATCATGATGAAAGACACGTTCTCAGGCCTCATTATCATTGCAGGCAGGAGCAATGATGGTCTCACGGAGAAACAGCTGGAGTTGATCGCGGCGTTTGCCAATCAGATCGGCGTCGCTCTCGAGAATGCAACCCTCTTTGAGCGCCTCAGGCGATCAGAGGAGCGTTACATGGACCTGTTCGAGAATTCGCCCGACATGTACCATCTTGTGAACAGGGACGGGACCATCGTGAGCTGCAATCGAACCGAGGCCGACCTCCTTGGATATCGCAAAGAAGACCTGGTCGGATATTCCATCCTGAAACTGTACCCGCTGGACTATCACGAACAGGCAAGGAAATTACTGGAACAGATTTTTGAACAGAAGCGCGGGATCAAGGGATTGGAAGAGCAAATGGTCGACAGCAAGGGGGCATTGCTGGACGTGAGTCTCAATGCATCGATCATTTATGACGAACAGGGGCAGCCCATCCTGATGCGCGCTGTGGCCCGGGATATCACGGAGAAGAAGAAACTTGAAGCGAAGATTCTTCACGCCCAGCGGATTGACAGCATTGGGAACCTGGCGGGCGGGATATCGCACGATTTCAACAATATTCTCACCTCCATCCTCGGATCCACAGCCATCATGAAGCGCAAGATGAAGAAATCGGACCAGTGGTACCGGTTCGCCGATATTATTGAGACCGCAGCAAAACGGGGAGCGGCCCTCACCCGGCAGCTGCTGACGTTTGCCCGCAAAGGATCGATCCAGTTCAAGGCGATCGTCATCAATGATATTGTGGACGAGACGCTGGACCTTTTTGAGCGGAGCATTGACAAAACGATCACGGTCAGGAGGAATCTTAACGAAGAGATTTGCCTGATCAACGGCGACGACGGCCAGATCCAGCAGGCGATTCTCAACCTCCTCATTAACGCGCGGGATGCCATGCCCGATGGCGGCTCCATCATCATAACGACGGAACGGATCGATGTCGATACAAAACTGACCAACGCCATTGGCGAACAGAGATCCGGCGAGTTTGTCGCCGTTTCGGTGCGGGATGAGGGAACAGGAATGGAACGTGCGACCCAGCAGCGGATTTTCGAACCCTTCTTTACAACAAAAGATCAGGGAAAAGGGACAGGACTGGGGCTTTCGGTTGTTTATGGCGTGGTGAATTCGCATAACGGGTTCATCACCGTTCAGAGCGAACCGCGCAAAGGGTCCGAGTTCACTCTTTGCTTCCCGCTTCTCGGCGAAGGAAGCGGGCTGCATCGCATGAGGAGAAAGCGGCCGCTCGCACGCGGAAAAGAAACGGTTCTTGTCATTGATGATGAGGTCGATGTCGGCGAAGTGATAGGAGGGATGCTCGAGAATCTGGGATACGATGTCGCGGTGGTTCAAAGCGGCCTTGAAGCGCTCTCGGCCTACGAAAAAGGCGACAGGTATGATGTGATCATTCTCGACATGAACATGCCGGAGATGGGTGGAAAGGAAACATTCTATCGCATCAAGAACATGGATCCCGACGTTTGCGTGATTGTGTCGACCGGCTACAGCAACACCAGCATCGATGGTACTCCGTTCAAAGAAGCGATCGACGGGTTTCTTCAGAAGCCCTACCAGTTGGAAGAACTTTCCAAAACAATGCGGGAAGTTCTCAGCCGTCGTAAGCCGCAATAAGAATTTCTCCATTGATTCTCCCGGCAGTTCTCCTTTCTTGGTGTGTTCCTCGTGTACTCCTGAGGGTTGAAAAACAAAGCAAACAACCGAATGCGAGGACGCAAATGCTCACGTGGAGCCGTTGCATCCTCACTCCCTTGCAACTGCTCGAAATAATCGGTACCATGAGGTACAGAAGAATTCTCCGATTCCGAAAACCATGACGCTCGAAGCATTTGCCGCAGGATTGAAGAAGGCCCGTACCGACAAGCAGATCTCGCTGATGGACATCTCTGCGTCGACGAGAATCAATTTGAAGTTCCTCGAAGCGTTGGAGGAAGGAAGCTTCAGCGTCCTGCCTCAAACCTATGTGAGGGCTTTCATTCGCGAGTATGCCGATGCGGTTGGATACAACGTTCAGGAGGCAATGAAGCAATACGATGCCTTAAGCCAGCCGAAACAGGCAGAGAAAACAGAGAGTCCGGGTGTTCAGGTCAAAAGCGCCGGGCCCGGCCAGCCGCTCCCGATAGAGAATCGTATCCTTGGCTTTGCACGCCAGAATGCCGTCTTCATCGGTATCATTGTCGTGGTCGCAATTTTTGTCGTGTACCTGACTCGTCCAGTGGGTGATACTGCGCCCATCGGTGATGTCGCTGAGACGCCTTTCGACAAGGTGGTTCAGGAAAACCAGGCAGCTGTGCCGACTCAACAGCAGGAGCCCATTACGCTCCCCTCTGTAAGTCGGCTGGTGACAGTTGACAGCCTGACGTTGGAGATGACCACGACGGATTCCGTGTGGATGACAGTGACCCTCGACGGAAGCCAAACGCTCGAGTATCTCTATCCGCCGTCCCGAAAAGGTTCCTGGAAGGCAAAGGAATCCTTCTCCCTGACGATGGGAAACGCCGGAGGAGCTTCGTTCTCTCTCAATGGCCATGAGCTTGGAGCTTTGGGCAAACGCGGCGCTGTGGTGCGCAACATCCTTATCTCCCAAGCCAATCTTCCCAAGCGATGACAGTTGTTGTTTGACATGTCGACGGATCGTGCCAATGCGACCTTGCGGAAACGGGCGGAAGAACTCCGAACCCGGTTGCGCGATCACGACTACCGATACTACGTGCTGGCTGAGCCGACCGTCTCCGATGAGGAATACGACAGGCTCATGCGTGAGCTCGTGTCGCTTGAGGAACGCCATCCCGAGCTGAAAACTCCGGACAGCCCGACGCAGCGCGTCGGCGGCGCCCCGGCGAAAGAGTTCGAAACGGTCTCCCACTCAGTCCCCATGCTGAGCCTCTCAAACACGTACAACGAAGAAGAGGTCCGGGAGTTTGACAGGAGGGTGAATGGGGCTCTGAAAGGAGAGGGGTATCAGTACGTCTGTGAGCTGAAAGTGGACGGCGTGGCGGTGAGTCTGCTGTACCGCGACGGAGTCATCGCACGAGGAGCGACCAGAGGTGACGGATTTCAGGGCGATGATATCACGCAGAACATCAGAACGATCCGGTCGATCCCCCTTTCTATCCGTCCACAGGTGAAAGGCCTGAAAGACTTTGAAGTACGGGGGGAAGTGTTCATGACGAGAAGCGACTTTGAGAGAATGAACAAAGAGCGGGCAAAGACGGGAGAACGCCTCTTTGTGAATCCGAGGAACTCGTCGGCCGGAACATTGAAGTTGCAGGACTCAAAGGTGGTGGCGCATCGCCCTCTGAAATTCATCGCGTACTACCTGCGCTCTGAGAATGGGAATCTTCTGAGTCATTACGAAAACCTTGCGGTTCTGAAGAAAATCGGATTCCCTGTGAGCGAGCACACACGGCGCTGCAGGACAATTGAGCAAGTTGCTGAATATTGGAGGGAATGGGAGGGCAACCGCGACAGTCTTCCCTACGATATTGACGGTGTCGTTGTAAAGGTTGATGACCTCCGTCAGCAGGAGCAGCTTGGAGCAATTGCCAAGAGTCCCCGCTGGGCGATCGCATTCAAGTTTGCGGCAAGAAAACAAGAAACCGTTCTGAAGAATATTCTCTTGCAGGTGGGGCGGGTCGGGACGATAACTCCCGTTGCCGAGTTGGAACCTGTCTTTGTTGGCGGAACCACGGTCTCCCGTGCGACCCTGCACAACGAAGATTATATCAAAGAACTTGATATCAGGCCCGGCGATGTGGTGGTTGTTGAAAAAGGGGGGGATGTCATCCCAAAAGTCAGCGCAGTGATCAAACAGAAGCGCAAGGGGGGCACCAGGATGTTTCGGATGCCTGCGGTTTGCCCTGAATGCGGATCGCCGATCACGCGGCCCGAAAACGAGGCAAACTACTACTGCGAAAACACGGAGTGCCCCGCGCAGGTCAAGGCCCGTATCGAACACTTTGCACACCGCGGGGCTATGAACATCGATGGTTTGGGCGAAGCAGTTGTTGACCAGTTTGTGTCGCTCGGCTATCTTAAGAACTACGCAGATCTGTACGATTTGAACCGGAAGAAGGAGGAACTCCTTCGGCTGGATCGCTGGGGGAAGAAGAGTGTTCAGAATCTCCTGGAGGCCGTTGAGGAAAGTAAGAAAAGGCCGTTTTCACGACTTCTTTTTGCTTTAGGCATTCGGCACGTCGGTTTCGGTGTGGCCCAATTGCTGGCGAGTCATTTTCGATCCATGGATGCACTTACGGCGGCGACCAGAGATGAGCTCAATCAGATTCAGGGCATCGGTCCGCAGATCGCAGAGAGCGTTTTGTTGTTCTTTGCAGACGCCCATAACCGCCGGCTTCTGGAGCGTCTCAGAAAGTCCCGGCTGCAGTTTGAGCAAAAAGCTCCTGCAAGAACGTCGGGAGCGTTGAGAGACAAGACCTTCGTCCTGACAGGCACACTCAGATCCATGACGCGTGAGGAAGCGAAGGAGGCGATAGAACGACTCGGCGGAAAGGTTACCTCCACCGTAAGCGGCAACACCGACTATGTTGTCGCGGGTGAGGAGGCCGGATCGAAACTTGACAAGGCAAAGAAACTTGGAGTTACGTTACTTCGAGAGGATGAATTCCTTCAACTCGTGAATCGCAACAATCAATAAGGGAGGGGTTATGAAGAACCTTGTTCTGCGCATATCGACGACCGTGGTAGTGTTGTTCCTGGTCTCCGCTGTCGCCATGGGTCAGATGCGCTCCAACAAACTGGGCGTGGGAGTCAGCGGCTCGTACTTCATGCTTCAATCGGACTTTTCGACTTCCTCGCCGTCAATCGGAGGCGGTGTCGATCTGAGCTATTCCGTCGTGGAATACCTCAGCATTCGCTCATCGCTCGGTTTCGGCCTGCTGGAAGCAAAGGCCCTGAAGGCGGGTGCGACGACCCTTGCAAGTTCGATGCAGACCTCGCTCATTTTTGGAAACCTGTATATCACAGCCGACTTATTGCCCAACGGGGAGTTCAACCCGTTTGTTTTTGCCGGCGGGAGCGGCATATTCTTTGATTCCCGTGCGACCATCGCCGGAGACGCCGGCTCAACCTTCAGCACTACTACGGTCGGGAAACGGATGAAAGGGACGGTTGTCGGCGGGGTTGGGTTTGATTTCTTCTTGAGCGAGTTCTTTTCGATTACCGTTGCCGGTGAAATGGGGCTCCCCTATTCTGACATTCTTGACGGATACGCCGGCGGATCGAAAAAGGATTCGTATCAGCGAATCTCCCTGGGTGTTCGGTACTACTTCTTCGATCAGGATTTCATCACCCGAATGCTCAAAGCTCTCGAAGAGCGCTACAAGTAAGAAGCATGCTGAATGGACTGAGACTCAAAGTGGGACTGCTCTATTCGCGGTTCCACTTCAGGAAATTGAACGATCCCGCACTGCGTTTTACCGAGGCTGTCTCTCATGCCCGTCGGGCCCTGGTGTTGCTCCCGGAATCTACGCGGGACATTGCGTCGGTACAGTGGATCGTGAGAAACTTCTCCGAACGTTTTTCCGGATCCCTGACAATCGTCGCAACGAACGAACAGATCCAATGG
>DATDRF010000038.1:0-2359 GCA_035291905.1 Bacteroidota bacterium | reverse complement strand
CTTGACGATCGGGAACGAATAAGGAGACTGTATGACTGGCAAAAGGAGCTTGAAGACTGCTATGGGGGTTCAGCAAGGCGGGAGATATTCGTTGCATTGAAAGAGACGATTAAGGCATACAGTATTCCCCGCGATCTCTTCTTGCGCCTCCTCAAGGCCTTCAGGTCTGACGTAACTACCCGTCGCCACGCAACTTTTCATGACCTCCTGCGGTACAGTACAGACTCCGCGAACCCCGTCGGACGGCTCGTGCTGCTGCTTTTCGGTTACCGTGATGAGAAGCTCTTTGAATACTCCGACCATGTTTGTACGGCGCTGCAATTGACGAATTTCTGGCAGGACGTGACGGTTGACCTTGACAAGGATCGTGTGTATCTTCCGTTGGAAGATCTTCGGCGGTTTGGCGTTTCAGAGCAGCAGCTGTCGTCGCGATCCTTCACGCCGGCGTTTCGGAACCTTCTCGAATTCCAGGTTACCCGCACACGAGAATATTTTGAAAAAGGAAAACCGCTCCTCGAGAACGTCGGCAGAAATCTGAAAATGGAACTGCGATTGACGTGGCGGGGAGGAATGGAGATCCTTCGGAAGATCGAAGACCGGGGATATGATGTCCTCACGAAACGTCCGGTCCTGTCGAAGAAAGACAAGTTGGTTCTCTTAGCGCGTTCGATCTTCAAATTCTAGATTCCCAATTCTGAATTCTTGATTCTGTATTCTTAATTCCGGTCTTCTATTGTCCCAATCCGTTCACATACTGGCTCCTGATTTTTCGCACAATCGTCTGAGCAATTTCTACTTTTCGTTTCTTTCCCTCCCGGAACAGAAAAGGGAGGCGATTGAAACGATCTACGCGTTCTGCCGGTACACGGATGACATTGTCGATGAGGACAATACCGACCCGAGCGAGAAGCATCGCCGCCTGCGTCAGATGACGTCTGAGCTCCGGCTCGCACTTTCAGGGGCTTCTCATTATCCTGTGCTGAACAAACTTGGATCGATTATCCGCCGGTTCGATATCCCCATCGTTCATTTTCAGAACCTTCTGAAGGGGATGGAAATGGATTTGCGGAAAAACCGGTACGAAACGTTCGAGGAGCTCGAAGGGTATTGTTACCGCGTGGCCTCAACCGTGGGGTTGATTTGCGCGGAGGTCTTCGGCTACCATCATGCGACGACGAAAGAATACGCGATCAACCTTGGGAAAGCGCTCCAGCTGACAAACATTCTTCGGGATATCAAGGCCGATGCCACGCGCGGTAGAATCTATGTTCCCAGGGAAGACATGAAGCGGTTTGGATATTCGGAAGATGAATTGCTGGCGAACGTGTACAACGAGCGATTCGTTGAGCTGATGCGGTACGAGTGCGACAGAGCCCACGCGTATTTCAAGAAGGCCAAGACCTACCTTGCAGAAGATGATAAACCCCTGTTTACGGCCGCACGGACAATGGGCAATATCTACTATCTTCTCCTGAGACGGATCAAGGCCGCCAACTACGACGTTTATTCCAAACGGATCCGGCTTGGTTCTCCCGTAAAACTCCTCGTTGCATTTGTCCTCCGTCTTCGTACCAAACTTCCAAAGAATTTCCATAACTACGTTCGCACCGAGCTCCCAGCATAAGAAGACCGAGTGAATGGTGAACAGTGAACGGCAGACGGTGGGCCGTAAACTGAATTGCGCAAGTTCCACACCCGCCTTTTTCAACTTTTAACTTTTCATTTTTAATTTCTACCTTGTCCCCATGACCTACGACGCGATCATCATCGGAGGCGGACTCGCAGGTCTCTCTGCTGCGGTCGACCTTGCCTCAAAAGGCCGCCACATTCTCCTTCTCGAACAGAAACCCCACCTCGGCGGTAGAACCTACTCATTTGTCGACAAACGGACAGGCGATCCGGTGGACAACGGCCAGCATCTCATGATGGGGTGCTATCACGCTACGCTCCGGTATTTGCGCATGATCGGTTCCGATCATCTCGCCGCCCTGCAGCCGAATCTGCACATCGAATTCCTCCATCCGCAAAACGGATTCGCATCGCTCCGCTGCCCCCCGCTCCCTGCTCCCCTGCATGTGTTGGTCGGTCTCCTTCGCCTTAAAACCATTCCATTCTCACACCGCCTTCGGCTTCTGAGGATCGGCACCGAACTTCTGGCCTCGTCGAAACAAAAGGAACAGGAACTGGAACGGCTCACGGTGGATCAATGGCTTTCGTCTTTGAAACAGACCCCCGAGAACAGAAAGTACCTCTGGGACATTCTTGCGGTGGGGACTCTGAATGACGACCCATCGACCGTATCTGCGCTGCTCTTCTACCGCGTTCTGAAAGCGGCGTTCCTGGGGGCGCGACTCAACTC
>DATDRF010000037.1:0-7925 GCA_035291905.1 Bacteroidota bacterium | reverse complement strand
AGAGAAAACGCCCGCCTGCCTCAAGTGAGCACACATGCGGCGGGCAGGCAGAGGATTTCCGGATTCTGTTGTTCTCTGCGAACCCCTGCCTGCGTGCCGACCATTTCGCTTTATTGAAATGGTGAATGAATCACTTCGGTCCACGACTCTTACGAGTCGAAGACTCGTAGAGCAGGCAGGTCTGCGTCCTTCCCGCCCGAACGACCGTTGCGAGGTCGGTTCGTGTTCGGTCGGGCGGGTGCGACTCTGCGTTGTAGTCTTAAAAGGGGAATCTGATACACTACCAAAAAGCATGGCCACGCACATTAAGATGTCTTCCTATTGAATGATCTACTGCGGGACAAGCTCGATAGTCGCGTCCATTCGTTTTGGCTGCCTGAAGCCGCGCACATAACGAAGCATCCAAGGGGTGTTGTACTTCTCACGGTACGCCAGGCTCACGGCCTCCTTCAATCGCTCGCTCTTCGTGCGCACGGCGCGTGAGGGGACATTTCGGTTCCTCACCTTGATTGTGCACCGCGGGTCCTCAAGCAATGTCTTGTACCATCCGCCGGCTTTGAGGCCCCATGATCGGACGAACACGCGGTTCTCAGCCACCACCACCCAAATGCCGATAAATCGGTGCGCTTTCTTCCCGGCGCGGATGGCAAGGATCTTCTCTTTGGCAAGTGTTTCGACGATATGTCTGGGAAAACCGCGCATGGCGACCGGTTACGACAACGAGTTCACTTCAGTTCCGCTACCACGAGTTGAGAAACGGTGGTTGGGTATGGAGATAACCCGCTATACGCCTCCTTTTTCACCAATCCGAGGGACGGCGCAACGTAGTACGTGTTGACGGGGAGACTGAAAAGGGGATTGGTCTCGGAGTATTCGAAACAGACGTACGTCCCGGCCGGAATACTGACGCGGGTCCCCTTCGAGGTGAGTCTGATGTACGTGGCGCCGTTTCCCTGAAGCACTGAATCCCCAATGTCCAGGGGGAATTCGAGATAGGGAGTGGGAAGGAGCTGCCAGACACCGTCGGCTTTGTTGATCTTGTACCCCTGAGCGGAAAAGCCAAACCATATCGAGCCTCCGACCAGGGTATCCCCGTAGATACGGACGCTTTCATTCGAAGTGGCGAGGACAGTTCCCAAAGAATCTACGAGATTCACCTCATAGTGCCATTGATTTCCCGACGCCATGGGAATCAGGTACACCGTTTGATTCTCGTTGGTGACTGCCTGTTCATCACAATGAAGGGTGAGGAGACCGCAACCCATGATCAGAATGAACGAAAGAGACCCTTTCAACAGAAGCTTCATCATTTGTTCGTAGGTGTCAGGATTGCCGCCCAGCCGCCGCCCGGGGCGAGATGGATCATGGTCTTCTCCCGGCTTTTCACTGTTGCAGATCGTCTTGTGAAATCGGCTGCATATCGGCCGGCGTTGATGCCGTCCGCCCAGGAACGCATGGTATATTGGCCCGCGCCGAGGAATCCCAAATCGATTTCAAAGTCACGCGGAGTCCAGTCGGTCATGGAACCTACGTACCAGGTGTCGCCTCTCCTGCGCGCAAGGGTCAGATACTCTCCAACTTTTGCATTCAGTACCCGGGTCTCGTCCCACACTGTCGGCACGGCGGAAAGGAACTCCATGCATTCCGGCTGTTCCATATAGTGGGTTGGATTGTCGGCCAGCATTTGGAGCGGGCTTTCGTAAACGACATACATCGCGAGCTGGTGGCACCGCGTCCCCTGGCTCATGGGAGTGCTGAAGACACTCCGGAAATCCGATGCAGTGGCATTGAGCATGGCGCCGGGGGTGAAGTCCATCGGCCCGGCTGCCATCCGAATGAACGGGAGAGTCACATCATGCGCCGGCGTGATGTGGCTGGACCATTTGCTCCATTCGAGCCCTCGAACTCCCTCACGCGTGATGAGGTTGGGATACGCACGTCGAAGTCCGGTCGGCTTGTAAGCGCCATGGAAATCGACGAGTAAATGACGTTTCGCGGCTGCACTCACCGTTCGTTCATAGAAATTGACCACTTTCTGATCATCCCTCTGCATGAAATCGACCTTGAGCCCCTTGGCGCCCCATTGCGCAAACCTGTCGAGGAAACGGTCCATGTCTTTGTCCAAAGCGGTCCAGAGCATCCACAGAATGATCCCGACTTCCTTTTCCTTCGCATGTCTGAACAACTCCGGCATGTCGATGTCGGGATTGACTGCATCGAGGTCCCCTGGGACGGTCCATCCTTCGTCGAGGATGATGTATTCGATGCCGAAGCGCGATGCGAAATCGATGTAGTGCTTGTATGTCGCCGTGTTGAGGCCGGCTTTGAAATCAACACCATAGATATTATTGGCGTTCCACCAATCCCATGCGACCTTTCCCGGCTTGATCCAATCCGTTTCCTTGATCGCAAGGGGAGAGGCGAGCCGATAGACGATGTCGTTCGTGATCAAGTCCCCGTCCTTTTCGGCGATCCCAATGACCCGCCAGGGGAACGCGCGTGGGCCGGCAGTTTCGGCAATGTGCTCCGCGTGCCTGGTCACCAAACGGTCACGGTCGTTCTTGAGAGTCTCTTCAAGCGGGTAAGGCGGAAATATTCCTTTGAGGGAGGGTGTGCCGTTGCCGGTTCCGCGCAGCCAGAGCCCGGGATAGTCGAGCAGGTCGGCTTCTGAGAGGAACAGTTTCACGCCGGAAGAAGTGGCAACCAGAGCCGGCAGACTGCAGAATTGTGTATCGGCGATCCCTTGCGCGGCGAGGAGCTTGTAGGCCCGTTCGTTATGAGAGAAAAAGGATTCCTCTTCAGGGAAGTAGACCGAATCCCGGGGCGAGAAATTGAGGCTGAATTCTTCGCTGAGCACCACGATCTTGCCTTTAAGGCCGGTAAAGAACCGATAGACGACGGCGTCGTCGTAGGCACGGAACCGAACACCGTAGTCTCCCGCAAACGTGACTTCGAGTTCGTTGTAGACATCCGGAATCACGCTTCGTTTTTCGGGGACGATCGGGTGGATCACTTCATTGACGGATCGGGTGTTCGTCCTGATTACTTTTGGCTGAACCCCAAACCGGCGATTCTGATCCAGGTTCATGGAAAAGGGTGACTCAGAAATCAGGGTCTGGCCGTCCCGGGAAAGGGTGAAGAAGAGTCTTTCTGCAGCCCGAACGACCACTTTGGTTTTCTTATCAGGGGAGAGGAGTTGGTACTGTTGGGCCGTAGTCAGCGAGAAAAGAAAAAGAACGGCCGCTGCAATGGGAAGTATTCTCGGTTTCATCGTATTTCCTCTTGGGGTGGTGAGGACAAATCAAAATGTGGTCAAGAGTTGCGTTGGTGATTTGAGCTGCCGACCGTTACCGCGCCACCACGCCCACATTGGCGATGGCGTTTCCCTTCACCATCGAAGGGACGGCGCAAATATAGAGAACGACTCCTGCCGCAGGGGAGTGCGCTTCAAAAACGACTCTTCCGAAATAATCCGTTACATATCCTAACCTCATTCCCTGCTCCACGAAGGAACCACGTTTGACCAGCGGATAAAACATGCCTGTGTTCTCGCTCGAGATGGTGACAACTTTTTCAATCCACACCGGGCGTTCAACCATGGTCACCGGCCCGGGCAGCATCTTCAAATATCTCATGACATTCAACGATCCGTTGACGAGTGCGTCGACATCCTCCGGTTCAACCGTACCGGCGTGACCGGCCTCAACGGTAATCGATGGCTTGCCTCGTGTTGTTGCGGTGTTCTCCAGGTACCGTGAAGCGCCCGGCTCTTTTGGCCGGTCGGCTGAAATGATGATGTGATCGAGTCCGAATGCAAGAACCATCTCACGCGAGATCTTATCCTGCTGCTCGTTCCCGGTCGTTGTCCAATAACTGTACGGTCTCAGGCTTTCGTCCGTGTCGCCGCCGTGTAAATCGATCAAATGATCGCATTGGTCGACGACCTGCTTTGTGATCAAGTAGGAGGCCCGTTCCGTCTGTGTGCCGTCGTGTTTCCCCGGATACATACGATTCATGCTCTTGCCGTCGACGGGATTGACATGGGGCACCTTTCGCTCGAACGATGGCACGTTGACCAGAGGAAGAAGAATCACGCTGCCGGAAATGTCCGAAGGATTGAGAGTCGAAATGAGCTTCTCAACGGCGATGATCGAAGCGTACTCGGTTCCATGAGCGCCGGAAACGATGGCAAGCACCGGGCCCGGCTTTGCTCCACGAACAAGGACTACGGGAATATTTGTCGAGATATCCTGTCCTGCGGGGACTTCGATGAAGCCGTAGACCTTCTGGCCGGGTTGTGCCGAAGCAGTACCGATCGTGAGAATCCTTTTTTCCTGGCTGACAGAGAGTGACAGAATGAGAAGAGCCAGGATTCCTATTGTAAGGGACTTGCTTGTCATGGGCAGGGTCCTTTCAGGTTGTTGAATCACTTTCTTCATTATCCTGCGATTGGACGTGGCGGGACAGATCACAATGTAATCAAGATGAATGAAGTAATCTTGCCCATTTCGGATCACGGCATCCCTCTTGTGTCGGGAAATGGTTCCCGACACCCCAGTGAGGAGGTACCCGAGGGTGTCATGAACCACTTCATGACACTTCGAGTCATTTCATGCATGGGTGCCGTGGACCATTCCACGGCACAGCTCTGCCTTGACCTGACGACGCTACCAGTCTGTGACCACTTCAAGCATCGAATGATCATCGAGAAGATAATTCCTGGCGCTCGAGTATCTGTAGTCTTCCGGGGCAGTAACAAGTCCAGCCTTAATCGGATTATTGTGGATGTACTCAAGCTTGTCGATCATCATCTCTCTGTTCCTGATAACTACGTCGTCGAATCGTTCCATCCAGAACTTGCGTTTCTGGTTTTTGAAACCGATCGCCGCGGTCTCAAAAATGCGATTCATTTCATCGCGCTTGTTCTTCTCCAGGCCATCAAGAACGTCCCACGCAACATACTTCTTGAGATCTCTCATGATTTCATGAATGAATCCCAACCGCGGATTGACTTCAACGATCCAGTGAAAATGGGTTGGCATGATGACATAGCCATAGATCACAAATCCATACTTACGTTGATAATGCTTGATATTGTGAATGAGAATATCACAATATTGATCATTGTGAAAAACCTTGGTGAAGCCAACGACGGTTGTTGTGACAAAGAATGTCGTTTCTTCTGATAAGGATAGTCTTCCTCTCCTTCCCATTTCTTCCCCCAATGTGAATTGTGGCAGAGTATTGTGTCGGGAAATGGTTCCCGACACCCCAGGTTTGTGTTAATCTGGGGTGCCGTGGACCATTCCACGGCACAGCCGTACCTGCGTACCCGAGGGTGTCATGAAGCACTTCATGACACCCCTGAGGTCACGGGTTCCGCCTCGAGTGTCGGAAATGGTTCCCGACATCCTAGACAAGTTTTGGATGGCGTTTACAACCGGCGTTCCTCTTGGGTGTCGTGGACCAATCCGCGGCGCAAAGCTTCCATCAAAATGCGTTGCCTACGTTTTGATAGCCTGTTTCTTCGGCAGCCACCGCCCAACGAGTGTCTTGTAGATCAGGTATCTGGAACCGAATTGGCGTTCGAGTATCGGTTCCTCGTAGAAGATAACAAGGAAATGGGCCAGAACAATGAATCCGATTGAGAACAAGACCATTGTCGCTGAGCCATTCCAAAGCCCGAAACCAACAAGGGCACCCATTCCGCCAAGGTACATGGGATTGCGAACGTAGCGGTACGGGCCTGACTGAACGAGAGCTCTCGGCGGATCAAATGGCGCAGGTGTTCCCCGGCCGACGCGAAAGAACTCGAATATACACCAGACAGCCAGGGCACCGCCAATGATCAGGAAGGCCACACCTATCGGTCGTGTTTCGGGAGGCAGGATGAACCAATCGCCCGCGGCAGCCCGAACACGCAAAGACAACCAGCCCCACAATACGGTGAAGGCCGATGCGTAGAGCGCAGATCGGAAGGCCAGAAAGATCTTAGTCATATTGGGTCACCGATAGTGGGGGGCATGGGCTTCCGCATCGTGTGTCGGGAAATGGTACCCGACACCCCAGGTTTGTGTTAATCTGGGGTGCCGTGGACCATTCCACGGCACAGCCATGCCTGCGTTCCCGAGGGTGTCATGAACCACTTCATGACACTTCGAGGTCATGGGCTTCCGCATCGTGTGTCGGGAAATGGTTCCCGACACCCCGGTGAGGAGGTACCCTAGGGTGTCATGAACCACTTCATGACACTTCGAGGCCATGGCTTCGCATCGGGTTGGGGGGGCCAAAGCGCAATGTGCAGTTGCCCTGCGCGTTTAGTGGTCATTCTCCAGCATCTGGGAGTGTATCATACTCGATCTTCCACAATTATTACTACTTTTCCCCGGGCATGTCCTTCCCCAAGATACCGGAGAGCTTCAGCAGCCTCACTTAACGGGTAACGTCTGTCTATAACAGGGACCACTTTGCCGGCTTCCACAAGCTCTTTAAGGAAAACCAAATCTTTTTGGCTCCGTTTCGCCGAAACGCCTCCCATTTTTTTTCCCCCTTTTTCCGACATCAATGACCCGAAGAGCATCGCCTGGAAGATTTGAGCCATGGTGCCACCAGCCATAATATACATCCCCTTGGGAGCTAAGGCACGCTTGTAAGCTGAAAGGGAATGATAACCGTTTGCAGCAAAAATGAGGTCATACTGCTTCCCACTTTCGGTGAAATTTTCTTTGGTATAGTCGATGACATGGTCTGCCCCAATCGAGCGTGCCTGGTCCAAATTCCTTGTGCTGCACACCGCAGTGACTTCAGCCCCGAACGATTTGGCGATCTGCACCGCAAACGTTCCCACCCCGCCTGAGGCGCCATGAATCAAAACCTTCTGCCCCGGCTGAATCTGTCCTTCATCCCGCAGGCCCTGCAGGGCGGTGACCCCTGCCATGGGTACGGCTGCTGCCTGCTCGAACGATAGATTGGACGGTTTCAACGCAAATGCGTCTTCAAGAGCACATGCATACTCGGCAAAACCGCCATGTACCATCCCGAATACCTCATTACCCGGCTGAAACTGCTTGACATTTCTGCCAACCGCTTCAACCCGCCCCGCTATGTCAGCGCCGAGTCTCGTGTATTTGGGCTTCAGCAGCCCCCCACCCATCAGTCGAATCAAGAATATGTCAGCGGTCAGGAAATGCCAGTCATAGGCATTGACCGACGCCGCATGGATCTTTATCAAGACTTCATCATCCTTGGGCGCAGGTGTTTCGACATCCTTGAGTTGAAGAACATCCGGCGATCCATATTTCGTGTATACAATCGCTTTCATAAATATTCCCTCAATTTGACGGGAGCGACCGGTTAGCCAGCCAAAACCATATTGCCTAGTCTTTTGGAATTGGTATAAACCGCATCTTGTAGTGCACCGAGCTATCCGGGGTCACTATCCTCATCCGCGATTTGTGACTTGGAGGCAGGTTGAACAATGGAATATCGAGAGTAAGAATAGAATCCGCCTTGACCGTAAATCCTTTGTAACGGAATGTCACAAAATCGGGACTGGTTATCTCGAAATCATAGGCCCCTGCGGGAACATTCTTGAATACAAACTTTCCGTCGGAATCCGTCTTTGTTTTGAGCTTGGACTTAAGTATCTGAATGGAAACGTTGGGAACAGGCATCTTGGTCTCTGCGTTGATCACGGTTCCCTGGATAAGGCCAGTCTGAGTTTGGGGCCACAGTAGTATTGAAACGAGTAAGAACGCGAGAGTTGTCATTGTTGCACCATTTGAGCGTTTTTGCTGTTAGTTAATAGAACCTCAGAATCGACTAGCATTGACCGCTAGTTACCCTTTCTCAATTCTAAAAAACCCAGCGCGGGGCGGAGCCTGTCCCGTGTTTTCTACAGGATCAGGTTTAGCGACCGGTTATGC
>DATDRF010000036.1:0-3257 GCA_035291905.1 Bacteroidota bacterium | reverse complement strand
CCTACTTTCGTCTCCGCCGTGTTGTCGTTCTTCTTCTCGTACGAAAGGCTCAGATAGACCCGGTTGTCAAACATGCGGATGCGGTCTGAGATGTAAAAACCCTGAATATCCGCCTGGACATATTCATTGCCAAACGATTTGTAAGAGGCACCGCGCCTGAAAAAGGTTCCCGTAAGGTAATTGTTGAAGTAATTCAGAACCATTTGACTTTCGAGCGCAACGCTTGGCAGACCCTTGCCGATTGGATTCGTCGGAAACAGGTACTCATTGATTGTGATGATCTTCTCTGCAATCTTCCCAAGCTTCTTCAGATCCTCAGCCATGCTGCTGTCCTGCGCCTTCAGAAGGTCGTAGTCGGCGTCGGTGAAGCTTCCGTTCGAAATGTCGTTATTCGTAAGGGAGAGCATCGCCTGGGTATCCCAGCGGAATTTCTGATCGTCCATGGAAACGCGAAAATCCGCGCCGGCCACCAGGTTCTCTTCCGGGAGAGTTCCGCGCAGAATCGAGCCGACATCGTCCTTGGCCTTGAGAAAATTAAGACCGAATTGCGTTCCTTCCTCGCTGGAGCCGAAACTCGGGCGCACCGCAATGAATTTCCTTGTGAAGGTTCCGCTCTGGAAAAACTCGTAGGTGGTGTCCCTCAGAAGGCGGCTGTTCATGGGAAGCACAGTGTTGGCTGTGTCTACCGCGACGACGCTGTCCACAATTCCTTCAACGGAGCGGGAGGTTTCGCCGGTCGTGATGTCGAGATTGAAAATACCGGTGGCAAGTCTTGCGGTGAATCCCCGAACCCGCTTTCCGCTTGCCAGGAGACTTGGAAAACGCGGGTAGGCGTCGCCGTACTCGAGCCGCAGCCAATCGGTCTGGGCGTACATGTTGAATCTGTTCTGTGGCTGGACCTCTGGCTTGTCCTGATTATCGAGGTGCATAAGGCCACCAAACGAAAGAACGCTGTAGTTTCCGTCCGCCCGGAGATCGCCGCGCGCGTATGTCCGGTTGGTTGTTGAAAGGGCTTCGTTGCGGATCTCTAGCTGTCCATCCACACGGCCACGAAAACTCGCGACCTGTGATTCAATGTCGGCTGCTGTTGAAAGATCAAAGCTCTGTTGAACAGAGTGATACGCTTTCCCTGTCGTATCGTAGAGCTCAATCTTGATGGCGTGCTGCCCCCTTCCAAGCGGACGGTCAAAGTTCTGCGGGGAAAAGATGAGAAGGTCTTCTGAGAGTACGGCTTGGGCGCTCACGTCGATGCCGTCGAGATAGAGTTTTGTGGCTTTGGGATTGACGGCGGCAGAGGCATTGAAGAACGATATGATAATACCGAGATCTTCGATCGCGACAGGCTCTCCGGGCTCAGGGCTCAGGATCTTCACTTCGCTGTCTTTCGGGTCGGGTTCCTTGATTGATATCTTCAAGGGGTTTGCATCGGGATTTTGAACAGGGTAGGTTTCCACTTTACCGCCGACCATGTTCACGCGAACGTAGTATTCGACGTAGGGTGCGCGGATAATATCGCCCGGGAGGGTGATGGTGGCGGAGCGGCCCTTCAGGGCCATCTCAAGCTCTTTGAATTCGCTCTCGCCAAATTGGCGGTACACCAGCAAAACCTGCGTGACACCGACGTTTTGGGTAAGGTCCACCGTAACCAGCAGCGGTTTGCCTTCGGCGGCCGTTCCCGTTGATACATTTGAAACAATGGGGACGATTTGGGCGAACGCCGAAATGGCGCAAACTGAGGCAAGACACAGCAAAAGCAGCAATCGAAATTGACGCATAACAATCCTCCCCTTGCTAAGGTTTAAGCCTGGCAAAAAAAAGCGGCAGGTTCGAAGTGAACCTGCCGCAGAATTTATGAAAACTAAGAGTTGAATGCAAGAAAAGGGTGGATCGAAGAGCGAAAAACCCTATTCCTTCCACCTAAGAATAATTGTTCGCTCTTTTCCGTCCTTATCTTGGCCCCTAATCCTCAATTGATGCTCGGTTCCCTCATCATCTTCACCGCTGTCCTGGGCGTTGTCTTGTTCCTCTTTGGTTGACGGGCGAACAATCAAGTTTCCGGTACTGTCTACTATCCCGGTCTGGCCGGCGCCGACGTCTTCAGAGCGGTTGGAGATAGTGCTGAGGAGATTCAGAAGCCCCTGATACATTATGTACGTTGTCCTTTCATCCTGGCCCCAATCGCCGCCGGTTCCACGAATAGAAGCAACGGAAATAGGAGAAGTGAAACGGAACTGCTCTTTTTCTCCCTTTGTCACATCGAACTTGATCCCACCCTTTGTCATGTAGACATTCCGCTCGAGAATCTGCTTCCCCTCAACCTTTCCGCTGATGGTTGCGAGAGATTTCTCACGAACCACAAGCTTCGAATTGTCATTGAACTTTATGACGGCGATGGACTTTGCAGCGGTTTTGATCTCGTACCCCGATTTCAACTGGTCGGTGGTCACGGCCTTCGTGAATCCCTTTGTGGGCTCTTTCTTTTCCACGTTGTTGATGACCTTAATGAGAACAGCCTGAATATCCCGCTTCCCGTCCTGCGGTACCCAAGCCGGACTCATGACCATAAGGGCAACCACGAGGACGACGAGGAGGATTGAATTCTTTTTCTTCATACTAAGTCTCCTTTGCAAATTCATTGCGGTCTATTCAATGCTAATTTTGACATCTGCGTTTTCACGGGCCAATCGCTGCAACAGCGTGTTGACGTCTCCGGGATTGGCAGGGGTGCCGTCGATCGTTGCTCCTGAGGGCTCCCATCCGTCCTGAATGAGGGCAGCCAGCTGTGTGGCGATGTCTCCACCCATTGTGGCCAAAGCCAAAAGGAGGGGATTTGTCGTTCCGCCGGTGGGCAGCACACGGAACAGCCTGATTTCGCTGCGTCGGGATAAATCACCGCGACTTGTGAGGACTTTCGTCTCCAGGAACCAGTAGTAAGATTTTCCCACTTCCAGCCTGCGTTCAGCGTCGGCAGGATACGTGAAGGTCGAGGCTCCGTTGAGTTCACGTTTCAAATAGGGAATTCCGGTGACGGCCTCTTCCGCCGAGCGGTGAATGCCAAGTTTCTCGTAAACGAACAGAACCACTTGCGGTTTTTCGGACGACCAGGAGAAGGTCGGGAACGGGGTCGGGACGGAGGATCCCTCTTCCGGGCTCACAAGGGTTATGACCACCTCTTCTTCGGAAGAATTCCGAACCGTGATGACTTTTCGGACTCCACCGAGCTTCTGTGTTCGTGAAGTCGCGCTATAGACCTCAAT
>DATDRF010000035.1:0-3228 GCA_035291905.1 Bacteroidota bacterium | reverse complement strand
AGCCAAACCGCTGGCCGCTGAGCGCCAGCTGGATGGTCTGAGCTATATCCATGACCGAAACGCCCATCGTGCGGGCTTTTTCACGGTTGATGGTGACTTTCAACTCCGGCTTGTTGAACTTGAGATTCACATCCGAAATCGTAAAGGCCGGGTGATCATCCACCGCCTCCATGAACTTCGGCAGCACTCGCTCAAGGTGTTCAAAATCCGGGGCCTGCAGTACATACTGAACAGGCAATCCACCTCTCCGGCCGCCGACGCTGATTGTTTGGTCCTGTGTGACAAAGGTGCGCGCTTCCGTGAATTGCCGCACCTGCCTTGAGAGCTGATCGGCAATCTGTTGCTGTGACCTGCTGCGAAACTCCTTCTCCTTCAGAAGCAGCGTCACGAAACCCGAATTCGCTCCTCCGCCTCCGAATCCCGGCGATGTCATCGCCATGGCTCCTTCTTTTTCCGGAACCTCCGCATCGATAACCTGAACCAGCCGACGCATGTATGCATCCATATATTCGTATGAGACCCCCTCCGGCGCGGTGGCACTCACTTGAAGCCTGCTCCGATCTTCCAGCGGCGCAAGTTCCGAAGGAATGTTCGCCCCGAACAGAAAGATCATGGTGATCGCAGCAACCATCAGGGCCAGTCCCAGCCATCGCCGGTCCATGAACGACTTGAGGGCACTTCTATACTTTGTCACCAATCCATTGAAGAACGGCTCCGTCAGGCGATAGAAATGACTGTGTCCCTTCTTTCCTGCAAGGACCCGCGTGCTCATCATTGGGGTCAATGAGAGGGAAACAAAGGCGGAAATGATGACGGAACCGGCAATCACAACGCCGAATTCTTTAAAGAGGCTTCCCGTCAATCCACCGAGGAAGACGATCGGGAAAAAGATAATGACCAGTGCCACTGTCGTCGCGATAATGGCAAGATAAATCTCAGCGGAGCCCTTGAAGCCCGCCTCCAAGGAATCCATGCCGCGCTCTACTTTCGAGTAGATGTTTTCCAGCACAACGATAGCGTCGTCAACCACAATGCCGATCGCCAACACCAGCCCGAGGAGTGTCAGAACATTGATAGAGAATCCCGCGATGTACATGACAAAAAACGTTCCGACGATGGAGATTGGAATTGCCACAACGGGGATGATTGTAGTTCTCCAGTCGCGCAGGAAAAGGAAAATGACGCCCACAACAAGCAGGAATGCGATGATGAGAGTCTCTTCGACTTCGCTGATCGACCTGCGAATGTATTTTGTTACATCGAAACCTATTGCGATTTGGATGTCGGCGGGAAGATCGCGTTTGACCTGTTCGATCCGTTCATAGAATTCGTCCGCGATCGCGACATGATTTGCCCCCGGCTGCGGAATGACCGCAACCGCCACCATCGGTACTCCGTCTTTTCGAAACACGGTCCGCAGGTTCTCGGCTCCCAACTCAACATAACCCACGTCACGAAACCTCACAACGTTGCCGCCCGATTCCTTGACGATGAGGCTCCCGAATTCCTCCGGGCTCGTCAAACGTCCCACGGTCCTCACGGTCAGTTCCGTTTTGTATCCCTCGATGCGACCTGAAGGGAGTTCTACGTTCTCGGAAACCAGAGTGGTCAACAGGTCCCGCGGTGTGAGGCCATAGGCAGCCAGTTTCGAAGGATACATCCACAGCCTCATCGAGAATCTCTTCTCGCCCCACACGCGCACTTCGCTCACTCCGGGTATGGTCTGGATCCGTTCTTTGATATCGTTGTTGGCAATTTGACTGAGTTCCAGCGCGTCCCTCTGTTCACTCTTGACCGTAATGGAGACAATGGGGCTTGCATCGGCATCGGCCTTGGTGACAACCGGGGGGTCCGTGTCGGGCGGGAGACTTCGGATCGAGCGGGAAACGCGGTCACGGACATCGTTTGCTGCGGCCTCAAGATCCATCCCGAGTTCGAATTCCACCCGAATGAAGCTCCTCCCTTCGCTGCTGGATGAGACCAACGAACGAATCCCCGCCACCCCATTGAGCGATGACTCAAGAGGCTCGGTAATTTGCGACTCTATGACGTCAGAGTTTGCGCCAACGTACGACGTGGAGACAGTGATAATGGGCGGGTCGACGGCGGGGTATTCGCGGACACCCAGATAGGTGAACGCGATAACACCGAAGAGGACAATTCCTATTGACATGACAATGGTGAGAACCGGCCGGCGTATGCTGGTAGCAGCTAAACTCATAGGTCTCGTTCCCCCTATTCGAACTGTACGATGTTCACAGGTGAGCCGGGCCGAACCTGAAGGATGCCGCTTGTCAAAACGGTATCTCCCGGTTGTACCCCTTTCGTTATCTGGACAGTGGATGAAGTACGGATGCCAATCTCGATTGCCCGGCTCTCAACGACGCCGCCCCTATAGAGGAATATCTTATGACCTGACAATTCAGGGATCAGTGCCTGTGCAGGAAGTGTCAGGGCAGCAGGTATCGTTCTCAGAACCAATTCCACTTCAGCAAACGCGCCCGGAATCAGCTCACCGTTCGGATTCGGACTTGTGGCGCGGATCTGCACCGTTCTGGTCACCTGGTCGATTCTCGGCTCAATGGCGTAAACGGTGCCCTGGTACGTAGACTTCAATCCTTGGATACCGAACGTCACTTTGGCGCCGCGTCGGATTTCGCCGGCATATTTTTCAGGAATAGAGAAATCAACTTTTACGGGATTCGTACTCTGGAGCGTGGCAATTCTGGTCGACGGCGTAATATAGCTTCCATCACTCACGTACTTGAGGCCGATCTGGCCGGCAAACGGTGCACGTATTTCAGTCTTCTCGATCTGCGCGTTGATGAGCTCGATGCCCGCCTTGATGGTATTGAGCTCGTTGAGCGCAACATCATATGTCTCCTGGCTGACGAGGTTTCCTTTCAGGAGCTGCCGCTGACGCTCCTCACGTTGCATGCCAAGCTCCTGCCGGTATTTCTCACGCTGAAGCTGAGCCTGGAGCTCGGCATCATTGATCTTAACCAACAGCTGGCCTGCGGCGACCCTGCTTCCTTCCTCAAAATAGATCTTGATCGCCTTCCCGGTCAACTCGCTTCGTAACTCCACCTCATCATTCGCAAGGAGAGTTCCGGAGGTAAAGATCCTGTCGTCGAGTTGTTCAGTCTTCACGACATGCGCGTTCACCGCTATGCGGTTGTCGCTCCGGGTGCCGGGATTCTCCGGCCCGGAATTTCCCTGGAACACCTT
>DATDRF010000034.1:0-40542 GCA_035291905.1 Bacteroidota bacterium | reverse complement strand
ATGGAGCGATTGGAGGAACGGGACGTTCTGGTGGATTCAGAGCGTTTACGTACTGGAGGAATACAGGGGGAAGGGGGTTTTCAAGACATTGTTTCAATTCATTGAACGGGAAGCAAAGAGCAGGAAGGATGTTTGCGGATTACGTTTGTACGCCGAGAAAGAAAATGAAAGGGCAAAGAAAACGTACGAGCGGCTGGGAATGAAGAAGACTTCGTATGAACTGTACGAAATCGATTTTGTTCTCAAGAATTCCGGGGGGCATTCATGAACTGCTGCACTTCCCCCCAATGCAGTGGAACCAACGACTTCTTCTCGAAGTGGGCCCGGAGATATGCGAAACGGTTTCGCAAGAAGGGCCTTGAGAAAGTGCAGCGTTTGCTTCTTGACGGGATCAGAAAAGAGACGGTTCGGGAGAAAAACATCCTTGATATCGGTTGCGGAGTCGGGTCGCTTCATCTTACACTGCTGCAGGAAGGAGCCGCCGGGGCAATGGGAATCGATGTTGCCGAGGGAATGCTTGAAAAGGCCAGGGAATTCTCATCAACCCTGGGCCTGCAGGAGAAAGTCTCATACAGACATGGCGATTTTGTCGAACTTGCAGATTCCCTTCCCGACGCGGACATCACTGTTTTGGATAAAGTCGTTTGCTGCTATGGAGATCTCGACCGCCTGCTGGAGAAGTCATTGGGAAAAACCAAACGAATCTACGGCATTGTTCATCCCAGGAATAACTTCCTCGTGGGAGGAATGTTCAAGCTCCAAATTTCGATTCTGAAACTATTCCGGGCAAAATTCCACCCGTTCTGGCACGATTGGGAGCTTATGAATCAGAAGATCACTCAACACGGGTTTCAACTTTTCTATGAGAAACCCACTCTCGCCTGGAACGTCGCAGTTTTTCAACGCGTCTAAGGTCCTCTCCTTCCATGTCATCACCCCGGCTCGGCATTGAATCAGGCAAGGTTATCCTTGTTGCCGGAGTATTGGTGCACCTCAGTATGCTGCTTTCACTTCAATGGGGGTTCCTCAATCCTCTCTTTGACGATGCACAACACCGTTCGGGACAGGGCGTGGATTTCTACTCGGTCGTTCAGGCAGGGAAAAATCTTGTTGACGGAGTGAGTGTCTATTCCACGAAACCGGTTGAACAGATCGTACCTTACTACAATCCTTATCGTTACCATCCGTTTGTTGCGGGCACAATCGGCCTTCTTTCGATTCTGCTTCGTCCGGATATATCATATATCCTCTGGGTTCTCATCCAGGAAGGGCTTCTCCTCCTGAATATTCTTCTGACCCGTTCTCTTTTCTCCGATGCACGGTCTGCCGCGGAAGCGACGGGATTATGGCTTTTGTTCAGTCCATACTATCTCGAGCTCTATATGGGTCAGTTCTCGTTTCTCATGGGAAGTCTTCTCTTCTGGAGCATGCTCGCATGGATGAAAGGACGTGAACGGCCGGGGGATATCTCCTGGGTGCTTTCCCTGATGGTGAAATCGAACTCGGGTGTTTTTGTCCCCGTCCTGCTGAAATTAGGGAGATGGAAATTCGTCGTTGCAGCAGGAGCCATCTCCATAGCAATTGCCATTCCCTATTTCATCGCGCAACCCGGCTCGCTGGCGGATTTCTCGCGTAACTTTACCGAAAGCGTAAAAGCCCAGACCCTCTTCGGCAATCAGGGATTCGCAGCGCTGCTCGGAGTGGTTGTTCTGAGATCCGCCGGGGTGTGGAGCGATTTTGTCCATGAATTTGCATTGAGAATCGAAACAATGAATGAGATGCTGATCTTGCCTCTCGCGGCCTGGACCGTGATTGTTGTGGCATTGGCTCTTGTTGTGACGGTGAGGACGTCCCGGGACTCGGGAATGGCCCTTCTTCTTCTGTGGATCCTTGCGTACTTTCTTTTTTATAAGCATGTCTGGGAACATCAATATGTCATGATGATTCCTTTCTTCGTTCTTCTCTATCATCAAATAAAAAAAGGAATGCTCACGATTCCGTTGTCCTTCTTCTGGATCGTATTCTCGATTGTCGCCTTGCCGACCGGATTTGTTTTCATTGATCGGTCGCCCGTCTTGTTCGATCCGGAAATTCAATGGCGAACCTGGGAAAGCATTCTCTTCCATGGGCCAAAGCCGCTGGCGGTGCTTGCACTTTTCATTGCTCTTTGTGTTCAACTTCTGCGTGCCAGGGAAAAACCACCGGCATCTCATTCTTATCAGGGAGTCTCATGAAGCTTCATCCGAAACATGTTGTTATGACCCTTCTTCTCCTCGCGGGCCTTTTGATGTCGGTGCTGACGGCGTCGTTTGCCTACTATACCAACGGCAGCCTTGGGTTCCCGCTGGACGACCCGTGGATCCATCTGCAATTTGCCAAGAACCTCCATGACTATGGGAGTTTCTCTTACTACAAGGGCGAAATGGCGACATCGGGATCGACGGCTCCTCTCTACACAGTGATTCTTGCCGCGGGTTTCTTTGTCACGAACAATGAAATGGTTCTGAGCTACGTTTTGGGGGTCGCCTGTTTTCTCGTCGGGGCCTTATTCATGTTTCGCCTTTCAGAAAGGCTCTTTTCGGGCGGGATGGTCGCAGCCGTAACTGCGACGCTGCTTTTCGTATGGGAACCGCGCCTCCAATGGGTCGCACTCTCCGGAATGGAGACCACGCTTTTCATTCTCTTGATCCTTGCCTCACTTCATTACTATCTCTCCGAACGCCCGATCGCTCTGGGCATTTCCGCGGGTCTTTTGATCTGGACGAGACCCGAGGCGGTTATCCTCTTCGGTGCCATTGCTGCAGATTGGGTCTATCGAGCAATTATTCTTCGGGGCAAGAAGAAAGAGAATGAACCTTCCCCGTGGATCGGAAGGGCTGTGATTATTGCGCTTGTCATCGGCGCCGGCTATATCCTCTTCAATTTCCTGCTCTCCGGCTCTCTTCTTCCCAATACGTACGCGGCAAAGCTGAAATACTATTCAACGAGTACAATAAACTTCCCGCTGGAAGTGATGAAGTATATTTTCCAGGGCACCCAGGTGGTTCTGGCGCCGTTTGCGGCTGTTGGCTTGATTGCTCTTCTTGTCGATCTGGCGCGGCGGAGGACGAACTTGCTGTTGATACCGGTGTTGTTCGCCGTTGGGATGTTCCTGGCCTATTGGATGAAGCTTCCCTATTTGTACCAGAACGGGCGATACATGATGCCTCTTCTTCCAGTGATCGTTTTGCTGGGAATGAGCGGCGTTGGTGTTGTCGTTACTCTTCTTCAGAAGACCCTTCTTCGCCAGGAAGAAACGGTCCGACGACTCGAAATCGTCCTCTCTGTCATTTTCGTCGGAGCATTTGCCTACGGGTCTTGGCAAAACCGGCATGTCTATCAAGACTACTGCAAGTATATATCAGACCGGCAAGTCCGAACGGCACACTGGCTGAGGGAAAAGCTTCCGCAGGATGCTGTCGTCGCCACGCACGACGTGGGGGCCATTGCGTTCTATTCAGAACGGAGAATAGTGGATATGGTGGGACTGATCTCGCCTGAAATGATTCAGAATATCGGAAATCTCAACAAGCTGTATGGTTTTCTCACGCAACAAGGCGTAACCCATCTGGCTCTTCTCAGGAACTGGTTTGAAGTGGTGAACGTGAATGCGATGTTTCAAACGAATGAAGCGACGCCTGAGATCATGGAAGTTTTTAATTACGATCCCAACCGGATTCACGTCACCTCAAAGGAGGTGAACTGGCTGACCGAAAGAAGCTGGCAGTTTCTCATCCGCGGCGACGCGCAACAGGGCGGACCGTTGATCGAGCGTGCCGTCAAACTCGACTCGCTTTCTTCGCGGGCACACCATCACTTCGGATGGGCGCTGATGATGGTCGGTCAATTTGAGCGATCCGAAGCTGAGCTCCGCTTGGCGATTGCCTTGAATCCTTCTTATTGGAATGCGTATTTTGCCCTTGCTCAGGTTCCCCTGAGACAGGGGAAGACCCGCGAGGGCATTGCAAGGCTTGAGAAACTGGTGACAATGAATCCCCGCATGCTGCCTGCCGATCAGCAGCTCGCCCAGATGTACGAACAACTGGGTGATACGGCAAAGGCGCGATATTATCTGGAGCAATACACAAAAGGGCTGGAGGTCGACGCGAAACGGTGATGATGGGTGGAAACCTTCAGGCATCGCCGTTCGTTTGGAACATTATGAGAAATCGGGTTCTGTTATCCTGGGTCATTGCCATTATTTCCGTTTTTGGCATAGCGTTTGCGCAGAATGACGCCGCCGCGATAAAACTGCGGCTGGCGCAAAGCTTTGAACAAAACGGCGATTGGGAGCAGGCCGCGGAACTGTACGAAGCCCTCTTTCTCAGCTACCCGCAGAATGTCGTATTCTTTGAGGGACTCCGACGCGGCTTCACGCAGCTGAAACAATATGACAAGGCCATCGACCTGATTCAGGACTGGATCTCAGGGAAGCCGGGCAATCCGAGCATGCTTTCCGAACTTGCGGGAGTCTACTATTTGAAAGGGGATGAACGCAAGGCAGACTCTCTCTGGCAGCTCGTGATCAAAACCGATCCAAGGAATCCTTCATTCTACCGGATTGTTGCCTCAAAGCTCATGGAGTTTCGGCTCTACGACCGTGCAATTCAGCTGTTCCTTGACGCAAGGAAAGCAACAGGCAAGAGCGATCAGTTCTCCGAAGATCTTGCTTCGTTGTATTCTGTCTTCCAGCAATATGGCGACGCAACCCAAGAGTACGTAACAATACTCAATACCCGCCCGGATCAGCTGCAGTCGATTCAGTCGCGGATGTCCATGATGATCAGTCGTCCGGAGGCACTTCTGGAGGCGAGAAAGGTTGTTGAGACAGAGAAGAACCGGCGCGGCGAAAGCATTCCATTGCGCCGGATGGCCGCATGGCTCTCGATGGAGGTGAAGGAATACTCCGCCGCTCTGGATGAATACAGGGTCATCGACAAACTCACAAAAGCTTCGGGGAACGAACTGTTCGCTTTCGGCCAGACAGCAGCACAGGAACGTGCGTATGAAGCGGCCGCGAAGGCGTTTCAGGAAGTCGTTGAACAATACCCCGGTGGCGCAAGGTTTCCCTTTGCACGATTCGGGTACGCCCGGGCACGCGAGGAGACAGTTGCGGGGCTGGATACCTCAGGTTCTCGGGCTGCCCTGCCCGATCCGGCCTGGCCGGTTTCGGAGACGCCCCAGGGGTTCGGGGGTGTCCTTCGTCTCTATGAGGCGATCATCAACGATTATCCCGGTTCGGACTTTGCGGCACAATCATACTTTCGCATCGGTGTCATCAAACAAGAACGTCTCTTTGATCTGGATGGTGCACGGGCCGCCTACGAAAAGGTCAGGACACTTCAACCCCACCATCCTCTTGCGAGCGAGGCTTCCCTGCGGATCGGCCAGGTGTCGACCGCCAGGAACGATCTCGTCGATGCAAGGGGACAATACCTGAAGCTTATGCATGACAGGAATCCTGATATCAAGCAGCAGGCGCTCGCAGCCCTCGCCGAACTTGATTACTTTGAAGCGGCGTACGATTCGGCAGAAACAAAACTCCAGATATTTGCAGCGAGCAGCACGAGCGATCTGGCGAATGATGCCCTGCAGTTCCTTTACTTCCTGCAGGAAAACAAATTTGCCAACCCCAGCGCCCTCGCGAGCTTTGCGCGTGCCGACTTACTCATGAAGCAGCGTAAATACTCCGAGGCTCTTGCACAGTTTGAGGAATGTATGAGGCTTTTTCCGAACGCTTTGATCGTTGATGATGCAAAGATGAAAACAGCTGAATTGAAGCTTCTTCTCGGCAGACCCATGGAGGCGCTGGAATCGTTTTCCGGTGTGGCCGCGCAATCGTTGAGCATCCTGAGCGACCGGGCACAAATGCGAATCGGAGAAGTGTACGAATCGCAATTGAGGAACAGGGAAAAGGCGATTGAAGCATATGAGCGGCTTCTGGAAAAATATCCACACTCCCTGTATGTCGATAAGGCGCGTTTGCGGATCCGCATGTTGAGAGGGGATGCATTATGAAGCAATGGACGGTTATTCTTGCGTTTCTCCTCTGCTCAGGGAACGCTGCGGGGCAAAGCAAACTCCTGATCCCGATGGATCTGAAACAAAGCGACCACTTGAAATCATACGGAGTCGCCTTCTGGCTGCTGGAAAAAGAGGGTGTCGTCGACTGGCTGTTGAACTACAGGGGCGGATCGTTCCTTGCGGACTATGCCGAGGTGCTTGCGCGGGAATGCAGAATCAGGGGAGTTTCGTTCGAGACGCTTGACGGATCCGCGGCCGCCGCCCTCTATGCCGAGGTGCAGCGCGATGACAATAACATGGATGTCGTCCGGCTGGAAAAGGCGCCGAAGATTGCAGTGTATGTCCCACCCAATTTCAAGCCATGGGACGATGCTGTGACCCTCGCCCTGGAGTACGCAGAAATCCCCTATACAAAGATCTGGGATGAGGAGGTCCTTTCGGGAAAGCTCTCGGAATACGACTGGCTCCACCTTCACCACGAAGACTTCACCGGCCAGTACGGGAAATTCTATTCGAACTACCGGAATGCCCAATGGTACGTTCAACAGCAGGTGCTCTATGAACGCGAGGCAAAGCGCCTGGGTTATCGAAAAGTCTCCGATGAGAAGAAAGCCGTTGCTCTGGCAATACGCGACTTCATCGGCCAGGGCGGATTCATGTTTGCCATGTGCTCCGCGACAGACAGTTACGACATCGCCCTTGCAGCGGGGGGTGTCGATATCTGTGATGTCATGTTTGATGGCGATCCGCCGGATCGGGATGCACAAGGAAAACTGAACTTTGCGCAGTCGCTGGCGTTCGAGAATTTCACTCTGGACATGAACCCGCTGCGCTATGAATACTCCGACATCGACATTCCTCCGAGCGATCCTCCCGCGATCAGGGATCCTGAGACGGATTATTTCACGCTCTTTGAATTTTCGGCCAAATATGATCCGGTGCCGACAATGCTTACCCAGGATCACGTGAATATCGTGCGAGGATTCATGGGACAAACGACAGCATTTCGGAAGAAATTGATCAAACGTACTGTTGTGGTCCTTGCGGAGAGGGAAGGGACAGAAGAGGTGAGGTACCTGCACGGGAATTTTGGGCGCGGGACATTCACATGGTACGCGGGGCATGACCCGGAAGATTACCAACATCAGGTTGGAGATCCGCCTACCGACCTCAATCTCCATAAGAACTCACCCGGCTACAGGCTGATCCTCAATAATGTCCTCTTTCCCGCCGCGAAGAAAAAGCAGCAGAAGACGTAGTTGCCTCACCGTCGGGGGGAAACTCCCGACAACACCCGCCTGCCAATCTCACATTCGCCGCACCGCCCCTTCGTGCAATAATACCGATAAAGCTGAATCGATCCCTGTTGCAAAGGAAGGGTGCCGAGCGCTTTCTTCCCATAGAAAAGCTCCCGGTTCATTACCCTTGTGCTGCTGTTCTCACTGAGAACCGGAAAAGTCCTGCGCAGTGCAAGCACTCCCTCTCTTACCTGTACATCTGTGAATACCCGTGCGTAGAGGAGCGAAAGAGGAAAGAATGTGTTGACAAGTATATCATTGATTCGTGAGATTCCGAGCGCACGAATCGGCCTCTTCGTTGCCCTGTCGAAATGATAATGGTTGACCCAGAATTCATCCGAATCGATGAGGAGAAGCTGTTGAAGGTCCCGGATGATCTCCTCTGCAGGGGCGGGGCTTTTCATACGCCCGATTGCCCGTCGGAACATTTCATGAGTGAGGATATTTCGAATAATTCCCGGGGCGGCAGACATGCGAAGGGTAGGAAAGTTGTGCGGCCGGGTGGGTGAAAACTGCCATTCGGCAGGATGAATGTGCTTGATAGAAGGATCCTTCCGGAACTGTTTCCATCCCCGGGATAATGACCTCACGTAGATTCGGGATGCTTTCTCGTTCAAGGACCGCGCTGTCGGCAGCAGGCCGCTGATTCCAAACAGGAGACTTGTGAGTGCCAGGTGATTGTTCTGAAGTCCGCGTGACCGAACGAAGTTCAAAGAAACAGCCTTTGCAAGGCGGACGAATGGAATCCGATTCCGGCTGTAACCAAGTCCCTCCATGATTCCCTCATACAGAACCTGTTCCCACAAACGTCTGTCAGCGAGAACGCCGCGCGAGAGTTCGGGGTATGGGGCCGGAATCTCTTCCGGGAATCCCTCCTCCCTTGGACTGCCGTAATTCCGCAAGGGTTCTGCCAGCTTGTGTGTCGATTCTGCCACAAGCTCTCTCAATCGTTCCTGCAATCGCAGGATCCGCAGTTCCAGTCTCTCGATATCCATCCTGTGAAGCCAGAGTTGGATCTCTTTCTGCGGAACGCTTCTGTTCATTCCAAAACATGCAAGGGAGGCCGCCGTGCGCTCGTCTTGAAGGAAAGAATCCCAGAGCGTATTGACCGGAGCGGAGAGATAGGGAAGAAGAACAAGAAGCGGAACAGTACGGCGGCTCTTTGTTATGGCGGACCTGTGCCGGCGTGAGCCATTGAGGACGATGTGGAGGATCACGCGGTTATAGGAGGGCCTCAGGTGATGATCGTGTTGAGTCCATCCGACGGAATCCTGATGAAACTCAACGTCGCCGGCAAACGTGGTCGGGCCTATCTTGATGACGGCATCACGTACATCGGGTCCGGCGCCGTCGACAAGCTTGCCCGGAGCGAGAATGGTAACAGCGCGGCCGTCGGTTGTCCGCAGCTCGGACGATCGAAAGAGGCCGCGGGTCCAGACATATCTGAGAAATCGTTCGTGAATTGGAAATCCCCCCACAGGAATGAAGTCCCGTAAAAGGCACGGGATCCTCAAAATGGCATTAGCTCGCTGCACATCGCTCGCTAGCCATTTTGGGAATTGCAGATTGAAGATTGCTTGTCCGCCGGAGTTCGTTTCTTGAACGAAGGCGGAAAGATCGAAAAAGGCCCCCGGAGCCCGAAAATCACAAATCATAAATCGTAGATCGAAAATCGGCAATCGCAAATGACTCTAAATCGTTCCCCGATAGTTGTTTATCTCATTGTTTATCCTGAGTGCCTCGGAACGGGCTGCGGCGGCAAAATCTTCCCCTTTGGAAGCATAAAGAACCGCTCTGCCCACATTGACCAGAGCTGACAGTCCCTCTTTGTCGCACCCGTATTTGATCGATTGCCTCAAATCTCCTCCCTGTTTCCCAATCCCCGGAATCAAGATCGGCATTTCGGGAACCATGGATCGAATCTCCTTCAGCTCGCGAGGGTGTGTCGCTCCAACGACAAGGCCGATGTTCTTTCTTGTATTCCACTTCTTCGCAGTCTGAACGACCTTCTTGTACAACGGAGTTGAACCGACCTTAAGCCGTTGAAAATCCTTCGAACCCGGATTTGAAGTCAGTGCAAGCACAAAGACCCCGCGGTCCTCCTCCCGCAAGAAGGGCTCAATTGAATCGGCGCCCATATAAGGATTCGCAGTGATCGCGCTGAAATTGAGGTCACGAAACAACGCCCTGGCATATTGCTCGCTGGTATTCCCAATGTCTGCCCGCTTTCCGTCTCCGATCGTCACGATGCCGGAAGGAACCGTGGCCATCGTCTCATGAAGCACATCCCAGCCGTTTTTCCCGAGTGCTTCATAGAACGCCAGATTCATCTTGTACGCGCAAACGAGGTCGTGGGTGGCCGCTATGATCTCTTTGTTAAACTGAAGAACTGATTGGGGGGTTGACCCCAGGTGGAGGGGGAGAAGCGAGGGGTCAGTATCCAGACCGACGCAGAGGAGAGACTGCTGCTTTTTCTGAATACTCTGCAGATGCTCAAGGAAATTCATGACCGAAAATTTTTCCACATCATCGACTCAACGGGCTTGATCCCCCGCTTGTTGTATTTGGCGGTTTTCTTGCTGGAATAAGGGATTTCGACCTCTCCGGAGATTTCGAAGTAGATCAATTGCCCGATGGGCATTCCAGCGTAAATTCGCACCGGCTGTCGCACGGAGATTTCCAGCGTCCAGGTATTGCAGAAACCGACGTCTCCCTTTCCTGCAGTCGCATGAATATCTATACCGAGCCGTCCGATGCTGCTCTTTCCCTCCAGAAACGGAACATGTTTGTGTGTTTCAGTGTATTCCTTTGTCACTCCGAGATAGAGCTTGCTCGGTACCAGAATGAGGCCTTCCTGCGGGATCCTGAAATAGTGCACACTGTTGTGCTTCTTGGAATCCAATATCTCTTCGTCGTACATGGCAAGCCATTCGCCCAGATGAACGTCGTAACTGTTGGAACCGAGCTGCTTTCGGTTGAAGGGCTTAACAACGATGTTGCCCTGTTTCATCTCGCGAAGGATTTGTTTGTCCGATAAAATCATCATGTTCCTCATTGTGATGGAGCGGAAATGTACGAAGAATTTGCGGCAAAGCAACTATGAGGGTTTAAAAAAACCTAAAGAAACGCGTACACAATTTCGCCGATCAGCATGAGCAGCACAAGCAGGGCCACGGCGAAGAACTTCCAATCGCGCTCCAGCATGAAAGCGACAACAGTCGCCGTCACGCGGAGAAAGGGAGTAAGCATCAGAAGGAGAAGTCCCGTAACCATGAGGTTGGACGCCGCGGTGGAATCGGGCCGAAAGGCTAAAAGAAGAAGTCCCGTTACCATGCAGAACGAGCTCACAACGATTCCTCCGCGGAGGATTCGTGAAATCCATCGTTCGGCACGATGAGTATTGGTGGACGCGGTCATGTCAACGAGTGAAGAGTTGAAATGCAACGAAGAGCAGGACTCCGATAAAGATCCATGTCAACACGCGAGTCCTGATCTTACTGCTGAGCCAAACACCGATAAATGATCCGGTCAGAACTCCGAGAATGGCCGATGAGGTGACGCCGGGATTGACATAACCGTGAGCAAAATAGATGAACGCGCTCGCTGCAGCGGTCACGCCGATCATGAAGTTACTCGTGGCCGCAGCGGCCTTGAGGGGGATTCGGCTCAGGAGATTCATGGCAGGTACCTTGAAGATGCCTCCGCCAACGCCAAGGAGCCCGGAAATATTTCCGGCAAGCAGCGAGACGGCCATCACCGCGGGCAAGTGCTGGACGGTGTATTCCATTGTGTTGCCGGTTATTTCATCAACATAAGTCCCTGAAATGGCTCCTTTCGCGGCTGAAGGAGCGCTTGAGTGAAAACGGCTCCGCCATCCCATGAATGCGGCGACAACGACCAGGAGAATGCCGAAAATCCGGGTAAGAATCTCGCCGCTGAGAAGCGTTGCCGTGAATCCCCCCGCAATCGCCCCCGCAACGGTGGTTGTCTCGAGCACCATCCCGAGCTTGATGTTCACGGTCTTGCGCTGAATATTCATCGCCGCCCCGGCGGTCGACGTGGCTATGACGGCCGTAATGCTCGTCGCAATGGCCTGATGCATGGGAAGCCCCATCACGAGAGTCAGGAAGGGAATGAGAATGATCCCTCCGCCGAGCCCGAGAAGCGCGCCCAGTGTTCCGGCAAACAATCCGCCGGCAAAAAGAAGGAAAAACGAAGAAATGTCCACAGGAATGAAAGGAATGACGTTCGCCAGAATACCGAAAAGTAAAGCGACAAGCAACGAGAAGACGGAGACGCAGAAATGTTACACTAGGAGCGCCTCAAAGTAAGCAGTGCGACTTCGGGTTTCACCATTCTGATCGGAACTCCAACCATCCCCACCCCGACGTTCACATAGAGATGAGCACTATCCTGACTGTAGAGTCCCATGGCGTACTTATGGATGAGATGAACAGGATTAAGATTGAGTGGGCCAAGCCTGAATCCAACCTGTCCTCCATGCGTGTGTCCCGCCAGCGTAAGGTCCATTCCTGCCGACCGGGTGTGATCCCACTCGTCCGGACGATGGGTGAGGGCGATCTTGAATGAATCGGGGTCAACGTCATCAAGGGCCTTGTTCCAGTCGGCAAAATTTGCCTGACCGCGCCCGGCATCATCAATTCCAACAATAGATATCCTCTCGCCGTTGACGGCGAGTCGCACATTGGAATTGTTCAGCATGATGATTCCGCGCTGTTCGACCGCCGACGAAACCTTCCGCGCCGTTGCAAAGTGATCGTGGTTTCCCAGGCACCCGAATATGCCGTATTCTGCCTTCAACATCTGAACAGCTTTGAACAACGGCTCAATTTGTGAATCGGAGGAGTCGACAAAATCGCCCGTGATTGTGATAGCGTTCGCTTCGAGGGAATTCACAATTTCGAAAATCTCCCTCATATCTCCCTCGATCATGTAAATTCCAGAATGGATGTCGCTGACCTGGGCGATCGTAAATCCGTCCAGCCCGGATGGGAGATTATCATACGTGAGGGAAAGTCTGTTGATCTGGTAGTCGCGGGCTGTTCGAGCGGATGCGATAATCGGTACTGCTCCGATTACCGACGCGGCCGAAAGACCTCCGAGCCTGAGGAACTTGCGTCTCCCCGGATCGGGAACTGGTTTGGCCGGAGACGCAGAGACGATTTCGCGGGACGAAATCAACAGAATGAGGCGGTTACCGGACCATCGAACAAGTCGCACGACGTCGAAAGCGGTGACGAGGAGGAACGCGAGGACAACCATCGCGAAAAACCATCCCATCGGATAAATGAGAAAGACCTGGACAACTGTTTGATCGTAGACAGAAGTGCCCCGTACAACCATCTGTGCAAAAAAAAGAATATTGACGATGAGAATAATCCAGCGAGCCTGTCGACGCCGTGATCCCTGCTCCGGTTCGGCGTACACATTGGCAGTCCATCGACGGAACACCCTGTACAGGCGGTACTGCATGGAGCCGAAGAGCACGGCGATAACAGTGGAAAACAGAGCAAAGAGCAGTAGTTGATTCATTACCTTTTCAATGATTATGTCTTCTGTGGAACAACGAGAATGGGCTTTTTGTCGCGCCGGTGTACGGGATCTCTAATATTCTTTCCGATTTGCCCAGAAATTCATGAGAAGTCCCGACATCATCATGTTGGCGACCAGCGCCGAACCCCCGTAGCTGAGGAATGGAAGCGGAATACCCACAACCGGCATGAGCCCCATCGACATGCCGATGTTGATCAGGACGTGCGTCGCAAGGACCGCGACAATCCCTATCGCGGCGATGCTGCTGAACTTGTTCTTGGAAGCCGAAGCGACTTTGATCCCGTGCATGAGAAGGACTCCAAACAGAATAAGGACGATCGATGCCCCGAAGAATCCGAATTCCTCACCGGGTACACAAAAGATGAAGTCCGTCCACTGTTCCGGGATGAAATTGAGCTGCGTTTGAGTCCCCTGCAGGTAGCCCTTGCCAAACAGCCCCCCGGAGCCGATAGCAACTTTCGCCTGAAGCACGTTGTATCCCGATCCGAGCGGGTCGGCCTCGGGATTCAGAAATGTCATGATCCTTTTCTGCTGGTATGAGGGTAATCTTTCATAAACAAATTGGACAGAGACCCCGACTGCGAGTGTCAGGGCGAAGGCAACGGCTGCAATGAAACGGTTTCTTCGGCTGACGTACAGGAGTGCCGCGCTGGCAATGACACTGATGATGAAGAAAGAGGTTCCGAAGAGCGCTCCGGCGGCGACAATCACGGGAGAGAGAATCGCAGCAAGCACAAAATTATCGACCCCGGCCCAATAGAGAATGGGAAGCAGCATGGCGAAGAACACAATTGAGGTCCCAAGGTCCGGTTGCGCAAGGACGAAACCCATCGGGATCACAATGATGGCGATGGCCGCAATCAAATGCTTCGGATCGGAGATGATTGTCGTGGTGCGGGAAAGGAATGCTGCGAGTGCGAGCAGCGACGCGACTTTTGCAAACTCGGAGGGCTGGCCGCCAAGATCTTTCGCGAGACTGAACCAGCTTCGGGAGCCCGACACGGTCTTTCCGACAACCAGGAGAACAAGGAGCACGAGGAGAAGGACCAGGTAACTCGGACCGACAAGACGATAAATGGTCTTGAGAGGGAGAATTGCCGTGACGATCATTGCCACGAATCCTATGGCGGCCCAACTCAGCTGTCGTTGAAAAATGGAAGCTGCTCCGGCGTCGTAGGTCGCGCTGTAGACGGAGATCAGCCCGATTCCCGCGAGAGCGAGCGTCACAAGGAACGTCTTGAAGTCGAAATATTCTTTGAAATATTCGAACATGGTTATTACTGAACCGCTGTTATGACTGTTGTCGAGTCAACTTTTGGCTTTGGGGCGATCTTGGGCTTGTACTGATACCGCTGAATACTTCCGAGGAGATATTTTTCCATGACCAGACCGGCAATGGGAGCCGCTTTGGAGCCGCCGTACCCGGCATTCTCCACCATGACCGCGACCGCTATTTTCGGATTGTCGAACGGCGCAAAACCGACGAACCACGAGTGATCATCGCCGTGCGGGTTCTCGGCAGTTCCTGTCTTTCCGGCAACAACAATATTGGGAATGCGGGCTGCTCCGCCGGTTCCGCCGGGTTCATTGACAGAACGCCTCATTCCCTCCCTGATCAGTGCAATGACGCGGGGTGAGAGGCCAACAGACCGCGTTCGATGTTGAAGCTCCTCCACCCGATTTGTGAACTTGTTTCGAATGAACTGAACGGCATGAGGCTGGTGCAATATGCCGCCGTTGGCGAGCGCAAGTTCATAGACAGCCATCTGAAGAGGCGAGACACCGAGTTCTCCCTGGCCGATGGCCAGGCTTACGAGATATCCCTGAGTCCATTTCCCTTTGCCGTACACGCGGTCGAAATAGTCCGCCGAAGGCACGAGCCCCATCGTTTCTTCTCCAATATCGGCGCCGGTTGATTGGCCAAAGCCGAACCTGTGCGCATACTCGGCCCACTTCTCAAGCCCCACCTTGTGTATCAATTGGTAGAAGAAAACGTTACACGATCTTTGAATTGCCTCGACGACATTGGTCGAGCCATGGACATGGAGGTCCTTGAACGTCCTGTTTCCGAATCGGTACGCACCGTGGCATACAATCCGATATTTTTCGTCGATAATTCCCTCCTCCAATGCGGCGGCGGCAAGCACCATCTTGAACGTCGATCCGGGAGGATAGCGTGTCATCGAGGCGCGATTGAACATTGGTTTTGTCGTGTCGCCGTTGAGTCTGGCCCATTCCTCGGTCGGAGTAACCCCGCTGAAAATCGACGGATCGAAGTCGGGCTTGCTCACCAGGGCCAGGATTGCACCGTTGGAGGGGTCGAGCGCCACAAGTGAACCGCGATAGTTTGCCATGAGAGATTCAGCTACCACCTGCGTTCCCGCATCGAGGCCAAGGATCAGGTCAAAGCCCTCCTTTGGGACCACATCGTTCTGTCCGCCTTCAAAGGGGCCCAGAATCTTGCCCCGGGCATTGACTGCGATGAACTCGTATCCTTTCTGACCGCGAAGCATCGTCTCGTAGCTCGATTCGAGTCCCGCGAATCCGATAAGATCGCCGAGACGATAGTATTCTCCCATGCGTGCCAGCTGCACGTCGGAGATTTCTTTGCAGTATCCGAGCAAATGGGAAGCGTACGCCCCTGAAGGATAATATCGTTTCGACTCAACCTGATAGGTAACGCCCGGAAGCCGATAGATTGCCTCTTCGATTGCAGAAAGTGTCTTGAAATCGATATCTCGTTTCACTCTTGTCGGAGAGAATCGCGAATACATTCGTCCGCGTTCGATTCGTTCCTCAATGCTTTCCTGATCCATCTGAAGAAGGGATGAGAGGAGAGGAAGATTCCGGCGGTCGAACTCTGCCGGGGTTATCATAAGAGTGTATGAGGGTCCGACGTCGACGAGAAGACTGCCGTTCCGGTCGAAGACATATCCCCTGATGGGTTCCTTGACGATCGAGCGAAGGCTGTTTTCTGTCGATTTCCTCCCCAGTTCCACATTATAGAAGAGCTGGAGCTGGTAAAGGCGAAAAAGGAGAATCCCCACGATTCCCAGAACAATAATGCGAAGAACCCTTTGCTGTTGAAGGGATCCGATCTCTTCCTGATTGCGGATGATCGTACTCATGTGGCGAGCCGGCGTGAGAAGGCGAACATGGGCAATGCGCTGATCGCGATGGTATACGCTGTTGTGGCAAGCGTGTACTGCATTGTTGCCAGCGCAGGTGAAGCGTCGCTTCCCTGAAAGAAGATCATGAAATATGGGATATTATGCCCAAGCGAACACAGGCCGACAACAAGGAGAAAACGGTATGTTCCCAGTGTCTGGTCGGTCTTGTTTTCGTTGTAGAAGTAACCCGCAAGGAATCCGGCGATGGTTTTTGAAAGCGCAGCAAGACCGAACAATTGTATGGAAACGAGATCCTGGAGCAGGCCAACAAGGAACCCTGCTATTGTGGCCTCGATCTGTCCCCGGCGCAAGGCCGCGTACACAACCCAAATGAGCAGCAGGTCCGGAACCATTCCGCCCAGTGAAAGCAGGGGAACGAACGCGGTCTGCAGCAGAAGCAGGCCCAACACAATCAGGATTGACCGGAAATGACGTTCCATGTTCGGATCAGGGGTTAAGCATCTGAATAACTCTGGTTTCAAGGTCCACCCTCTCGCTGTCGGGCACGGCAGTGAGTACAAAGACCTGCTCAAGACGGACAAAGTCCACGCTGGGCGTGACAACAACTTCGCGAAAGAGAGACCCCGCCTCCTCACGGACGCTCGATATGATTCCGATTCGGATGTCCGGAGGATACGTATTGCTGTAATCAGACGTGACAAGCACGTCGCCCGCTTTCACATCAAGTGTTTTGGCAATGTTCTTCAGGATCAACTTCTGCCCGTCCCACGCGAGAATCCCGTCCACGCGGCTCCGTTGAACTTTTGCACTTGCCCGAAAGTCCGTGTTCCAGAGAATATTGGCGATCGAATAGTTTTCGCTCGTGGCGATCACTACGCCGACGAGACCCAGCTCGCTCAGTACTGGCATCGAGGGCTGGATGCCGTCTGCAGTTCCCGCATCAAGCGTGAGAGAGTTACGGAGCAGAGTGAGGTTCTTGCTGACGACATTCGCGGCAACCAGCGGCATGTCCGAGTCGGCTTTGAGGCCCAGGAGAGAGCGGAGGCGCATGTTCTCAAGCTTCGCCTCGCGAAGCCTGCTCGCCTCGTCGGCAAGCTCGACGTTCACGCGACGGAGGGCCTCATTCTCACCCTTGAGCTGAAAGTACCGCGGGATGAAGGAGAGTTGATTCTGAACGACACCCATCGCAACGGTCGCGAAGGTGCGGATTTGTTTTACCTGCGGTCTGTCGTTCAGCGAGAGCAGGATGAAGGAGAGTACAACCAGCCCGGCGAGGAGGACATATTCCCGAAACTGGAGAAAGAGATTGTAGAGGCGTTCAAGCATGGGAGGAACATCGAGTCAGCATCATCAGGTCGGGCAGGGCCCGCCCGGTCCGACTAGTAACGCTTGCTCTTGATGAGCACTTTTGAGTATTGATCCAGGCTCTCGAGGACTTTTCCCGTTCCCCGCACGACCGCCGTCAACGGATCCTCCGAAACGTGAACCGGGAGATTGGTCTCGAGTCTCAGACGCTCGTCGAGGTTCTTGAGCAGCGCGCCGCCACCGCTGAGCATGATACCGCGGTCGAGAATATCGGCAGAAAGTTCCGGCGGCGTTCGTTCCAGAGTCATTTTTACCGCCTCAACAATTTGCGCAATGGGTTCATTCAAGGCTTCGCGAATCTCCACGGAGCTGACTTCCGTCGTTTTCGGAACGCCGTTCACAAGGTCCCGACCCTTCACCTGTATCGTGATCTCTTCTTTCAGCGGCATCGCAGACCCAACTTCACACTTGATTGCCTCAGCAGTGCGCTCACCGATGAGGATGTTGTGGTTGCGCTTGAAGAACTGGATAATGGCATTGTTCATTTCGTCGCCGGCGACACGAATGGACTCTTCGTTGACAATACCCGAAAGCGCAATGACCGCGATCTCCGTGGTGCCTCCCCCTATATCGACAACCATATTCCCAACGGGGGCATCGACATCGAGTCCGACGCCGATTGCGGCGGCCATCGGTTCGGCAAGAAGGTGAACTTCCTTTGCACCGGCATGTTCCGCGGAATCGCGCACGGCGCGCTTCTCGACTTCCGTAATGCCGGATGGAACCGACACGACAATTCGCCGCGCCGGAACCCATGCCGAGTTGATCTTCTTGATGAATTCGCGCAGCATTCCTTCCGCAATTTCGAAATCGGCGATAACCCCGTCTCTCATCGGGCGAATCGTCCGGATGTCGCGGTGCGTACGGCCCAGCATCTCGCGCGCCTCGTTACCGATCGCAATGATCTTCTTTGTGTTGCGATCGAACGCGACGATCGAGGGTTCGTTGAGAACGATCCCTTTACCTTTCATCCATATGACCGTGTTGGCTGTGCCAAGGTCAATGGCAATGTCGGCGGAGAAGAGAGAGAAGAGACTCATAAGGAGTCTGAATGTACTAAAAGAAAGAATAACATTTAGTGCCTGAAATGCCGAATACCGGTGAATACCATCGCGATGCCGTGTTCGTCGGCCGCCCTGATCACTTCTTCATCCCGCACAGAGCCGCCCGGCTGGATGGCTGCGGTGGCCCCCACTTTGATGCATTCCAAAAGACCGTCTGCAAAGGGGAAAAATGCGTCGGAAGCCACTGCACTCCCGCGCAGATCAAGACCCGCATCGGCCGCTTTCATGGCCGCAATTCGGGCCGAATCTACTCTCGACATCTGGCCGGCTCCTATTCCGAGCGTCCGGTCCGAGAGCGCGTAGACGATGGCGTTGGACTTGACGTGCTTGGCTATCCGCCAGGCGAAGAACAGCGACTCAAGTTCGGACTTTGTGGGCTCACGCTTTGTGACGGCTTTCACGTCGGCGGCGGAAAGGCGGTCTGTGTCCGTCTCCTGAACAAGATAGCCTCCAAAAACCGGGCGTATATCCAAACTCCGGCTGCCCCGCGCGGCCTTGAGTTTCAGGAGCCTGCGGTCCTTTTTCTTCTTGAGAGCGGCAAGAGCCGCATCGGAGAAATCCGGAGCAATGATCACCTCAAGGAAAATGGCATTCAACAATTCGGCTGCGCTCTCGTCGACGGGCTGATTGAAGGCAACGATACCGCCGAAAGCGGACTTGCTGTCCGTGGCGAGCGCCTTCGTGTACGCTTCGCTTAAGCTTGCACCCGTCGCAGCGCCGCATGGGTTGTTGTGCTTGACGATAACGGCGGTCGGCTCATCAAAGTCGGCGGCGATGTTCACCGCGGCGTATGCATCGAGGATGTTGTTGAAGGAAAGTTCCTTGCCGTGAAGTTTCTCGAATGCTTTGTCGAGAGAACCGTAGAATGCGGCGGGCTGATGGGGATTCTCGCCGTAACGGAGTGCGAACGACCGCTGCTCCGCGATGACCAGCGTGTCCGGCAATCCCGTGTTTTTCTGCGGGGAAAGATACGATGCGATTGCAGTATCGTACTGGGCGGTGTGTCGGAATGCTTCGCATGCGAGAGTGTAACGCAGCGATTCCCCCACGGCTCCGCCGTTCTCGTTCATCTCCTTCAAAACTTCCGCGTAATGGTCCGGGTTCACCACAACCGCCGTGTGTCGGTAATTTTTTGCGGATGCCCGAACAAGCGTCGGTCCGCCGATGTCGATGTTCTCAATCGCTTCCTCCAGCGTGACGCCGGGTTTTGCGACCGTCGTCTGGAATGGATAGAGGTTGACGACAACGAGATCGATCGGATCAATGTGATGCTCGCGGAGCTGTTTCATGTGCTCCGGATTATCGAGCACTGCCAGAAGGCCAGCATGAATCGCGGGATGGAGTGTCTTTACGCGGCCGTTCAGAATTTCGGGGAATCCTGTGACGTCGGAAACGGATGTCACCGGTACACCTGACTCGCGCAGGGTTTTTGCCGTGCCGCCGGTGGAGATGATTTCCACGCCGTGCCTCTTAAGAGCTTTGGCAAATTCGACGATTCCGCGCTTATCGGAGACACTGAGGAGAGCACGTCGCACAGGAAGCAAAGTCTTTTGCGTTGCGGTTGACATTACGATTGTATCCAGGCTTTCTGTCCTTCGATTCTCACTTTTCCCTTTGCAAACGCGTCGAGCGTAAACGGGTAGATCTCGTGTTCAACCGCGAGAACCCTTGCGGCAAGAGTCTCCGGCGTGTCGTCCGCTTTGACCGGGACCGTCTTTTGGAAAACGATGGGTCCGCGGTCGTATTCCTCATCGACCAAATGCACCGTTGCGCCCGAGACCTTGCAGCCCGAAGCGATAACGGCTTCATGGACCTTGATGCCATACATTCCCACGCCTCCGAATGCAGGCAAGAGAGCGGGATGAACATTGGCAATGCGATGACGGAAACGATGAATAATTTCCGGCGGGAGTTTCTTCATGTAACCCGCGAGAGAGATGAAGTCGGCCTTGTGGTCGTCAAGCACCTTCAAGACCTGCGTGACAAACTCAGATTCAGAGGGGAAGTGACGAGAACTGAGATGGAATGCCGGAACGTTATTCCCCCGCGCAATGTCTAACGCTCCCGCCGTGGAATTATTGCTGATAAGAACGCAAACGCGGGCCGAGAGCACATGCAGTTGAATAGAATCGAGGATTGCCTGGAAGTTGGAGCCGCGTCCCGATGCGAAAACGGCAATATTCATGAGGGGATTTCAAAAAGACATGTAACCGGCGAGAGTAAATCTAGCGATAAGTTGTTGAAATGTCAATGAATTAGGGCCATTACACCCCTCCGGCTGCTCCGACCTCTAGCGCACAGGCGATTCGAGTATGTCAAATCGGCCGTCGGGAAACAAACATGCCCGAACACCGATCGGGATGGTAAGCTTCTTTGGTATGTGACCGTAACGAAGGTTGGTGAGAACGGGAATCGGAAGCCTGGCGACAGCATCGGCGAGGACCTGATCGGTCGAGAGGAATGGCTTCGACGGATCGGCCGGATTGCAGTCGGTGAATTGGCCGAAAAGAAGTCCGTTGATGCTCTTGAGAATTCCGGCGTTGAACAGCTGCGTCAGCATTCTGTCGACACGGTGAGGTGCCTCATCGACCTCTTCAAGAAGAAGCAGCGCCCCTTTGTATTGAGGGGAATAAGGTGTCGAGAGAAGTGAGATGAGGAGCGAAAGATTTCCGCCCAAGATCCTCCCCGTGATTTTCGCAGGATGATGAATGACAGGAGGGGAATCGGGAGGAGGGGGCAACACCCCGGGAGCCGACGCAGAGGTCAGAATCCTCCAAAAGTGCTCTTCAGTGTAAGGATCGATGGAATTCCACATCTCCACTGCGGCCATCGGCCCCGAGTATGTCACGAGTCCTGTCTTCCGGAACAGGGCAAGCTGAAGTGCCGTCAGGTCGCTGTATCCGACAATGATCTTGGGATTCTTTTTGACTGCTGAATAATCAATGAGCGGCAGGAGGCGCGGAGTCCCGTACCCGCCCCGCACGGCAATAACTGCTTTGACGCTCTTATCCCGAATCATCTTGTTGAAATCCTCGGCCCGATGCTGATCGCTGCCGGCGAGGTATCCGTTCTGGTCCATGGCATGCGTTCCCACAATCACCCGGTAACCAAGGCCTTCGAGGTATCGGACGGATTTTTCTATCTTTTCAGATGAAGAGGGTGGGCTGGCCGGGGAAACGAGACCGATGGTGTCACCCTTGCGCAGTCGCGGTGGTTTGAGAATTGAACCGGGCATGATAAAAGGCACCGCAAGATAACAAGAAATGAGCGGAAATCAAGAATCAGCATACTTTGATCCAAGAGCGGCGTCTTCACTCTGAGTATTGACTTTTCTGACAGAAATGGATATTCTGCCCCTCACGGCTTTCCGCTTGATATCACGCTCATGATTCCGCGGCCCGCATCCCGCAGTGAAACAATCTGAGGCTCTCATGAAAAAACTCCACGGCTTTCCTTTGGCTTACCTGGCTTGTCTCATCACTTTCTCAGTTACAACGGCGTTGGGTCAAATAGACGGATCGCTGCTTTCCGGCATGCAGGCCCGCAGCATCGGTCCGGCAGGAATGAGCGGACGAATTGCCGATATCGTTGCGGTCACAGCCAATCCCGACATCATCTTCGTCGGAGCAGCGACCGGCGGAGTCTGGAAAACCGTAAACGGCGGCATGACATGGAGGCCGCTTTTCGATACACAACCGGTTGCTGCAATCGGAGCGGTAGCGGTGTTTCAACAAAATCCATCGATCGTTTGGCTCGGTACCGGCGAAGGGAATCCGCGTAACAGCGCCAGCGTTGGCAACGGCGCATACAAGAGTCTAGACGGCGGCGAAACGTGGACCGCCGTCGGCCTGGAAAAGACGGAACGCATTCACAAGATTATCCTTCATCCTTCGAATCCTGAAATTGCCTATGCAGCCGCCATGGGTCAAATGTGGGGAGAGAACCCTGATCGCGGAGTCTATCGTACAACGGACGGCGGAAAATCCTGGAAGAAGATTCTGTACGTCAACGAGAAAACCGGGTGTGCAGATTTGGTGATGGATCCGTCCAACCCCAACAAGCTCTTTGCCGCCACGTGGGAGTATCGTCGGTGGCCATGGTTCTTCAAATCCGGCGGCTCAGGAAGCGGACTGTATGTGACCTATGACGGCGGGGAAACATGGAAGCGGGTCACCGAAACCGACGGAATTCCAAAAGGTGAACTCGGGCGCATCGGAGTTGCCGTAGCAAAAAACAATTCTGACGTCGTTTACGCGTTGATTGAGGCGACCAAAAATTCACTCTGCCGCTCAAATGACGGCGGAAAAACATGGACCGTCATTAACGACTCTCCCAATATTGCGCCGCGGCCGTTCTATTATGCAGACATCAGGATCGACCCGCAGAATGAGAATCGGCTTTACAGCCTCCATTCCAACTTTCAGGTGAGTAATGACGGAGGGAAGTCATTTTCGACGCTCGCCAGAGGCGTTCATTCCGATCACCATGCACTTTGGATCCACCCGAACGACGGAAGCTTTCTCATTGACGGGAATGACGGGGGAGTTGCGATCAGCCGGGATTATGGACGCACGTGGCGGTTCATTGACAATCTTCCCCTCGCTCAATTCTATCATATCAACGTAGACAATCAGATACCCTACAATATTTACGGCGGCATGCAGGATAATGGTTCGTGGAGAGGTCCAAGTGATGTGTGGGAAAACAGCGGTATCCGAAACTGGCACTGGAACGAGGTGGGATTCGGTGATGGATTTGCAACGCTCGTCGATGCGTCAGACCCCTCTTACGGGTATGCCATGTCGCAGGGAGGAAATCTGATCCGGTTCAACTGGGTGACGGGGGAAAGGCGGGATATTCGTCCGTGGGCCCCCGACGGTGTCGACCTCAGGTTCAACTGGAACGCCGGCATTGCGGCGGATCCTTTTAACGCAAAAACGATCTACTACGGGAGTCAGTTTCTTCACCGCAGTACCAACCGCGGCGAGAGTTGGGAGATCATCAGTCCCGATCTGACGACCAACGATTCGACAAAACAAAAACAGAATGAGAGCGGTGGGCTGACAAAAGACGTCACTGCGGCAGAGAATCATACAACGATCATGACCATCGCTCCGAGCCCCGTGCAGCAAGAGGTTCTTTGGGTGGGAACCGACGACGGAAATGTGCAGATGACGCGTGACGGAGGAAAGACGTGGACAAACACCGTAAAAAACATTCCCGGGGTTCCGGCCGCAACCTGGGTTCCTCACATTGAGGCGTCAAAATTCGATGCGGGGACTGCGTATGTGGTCTTTGACGATCATCGCCGGAGCAACTGGACAACATACGTTTTCAAAACCACGGATCACGGACGATCATGGACGAGCCTGACGAAGAATAATCCGGCCGGCAAGAGCGGACTGTGGGGATACGCGTTGGTACTTGAAGAGGATCCGGTAAAGAAGGATCTGCTTTTCCTTGGGACTGAATTCGGACTGTGGGTGAGTTTTGACGGAGGGACAAACTGGACGAAGTGGACTCATGGGTTCCCCACGGTTTCAGCCATGGCCATGATGATCCATCCCAGGGATCATGATCTGGTGATCGGCACACACGGACGAGCGGCATATGTTCTCGATGACATCAACCCCCTGCGCACCGTATCAAAGGAGGTTCTCGGAAAACCGCTTCACCTGTTTGAAATTCCTCCGGCCTATCAACACCAGGTGCGCGCGATGAACGGATATCACTTTCCCGCGGACGCAATGTTCAGGGGTGAACAGAAATCATACGGTGCATTGATTACCTACTCTTTGAATATCCCGAAAGATTCGCTTGTCGGCAGGAGTACGCGAGAGCAGACGGAGGGCGATTCAAATCAGAGCGCCCGACGGCGGGATAGCGCGAAGGTCAGCTTCGAAGTTCTTGACGCTTCGGGAAAAGTAATCAGGAAGTTCGATGGACGCGCTGAAAAGGGAATAAACCGCGTTGTCTGGAATCTTCGGGAAGACGGGGGAAAGACGCCGCGGCTTGAACGTCCGGTAGAGGAACGGTTCACACCCCAGGGCCCTGAAGTTTTGCCGGGAAAGTACACGATTCGTGTGAAGGCAGGAAAGGTCGAGGCCTCTTCGACAGTGGAAGTCCTGGCTGATCCCCGTACATCGGTTGCACAGAGCGACCGCCAGGCCAAGTACGATCTGATGAAAAAGGTCATGCAGCGGCTCGAGGTTGCCGCGGAAGCGGTTGATCGGATTGTGGCTTATCGGAAAACCATCAGTACGGTTCTTGCCCAGGCCCAGGGACGTTCCGATGATCCCGCGAAGGCGATTCGCGCCGAAGCAGAGAAGCTTCGCAGGAAACTCTCAGGCGTGGCCGATCGGTTCATTGATGAGCCAAACCGCATGCAGGGAATCACCAGGAATCCGAACACGGTTTCGTCCAGACTCGGATCGGTCATGGGATCTCTCCGATCCTCTCTCGATGCACCAACGAGCACGCAGCTGACCAACCTCAAGCAGGCGGAAGCGCTTCTTGAGTCCGCTCTGCAGGAGTTCAACAAGGCCTTTGCCGAAGATGTGCCGGCATTCCAGAAGACCGTCGAATCGGCGGAGCTCAAGATGTTTCCCGAGCAGAAGCCGCTGAACATAGACTGGAAACCGGAAAAGAAAGAAAAGGAATGAAGATCGGATGATGCGGTGAAGTATTTCGGCACACCATGTAACACGAAGACAGGAAATTACGTAGAAACAGGTCACAACAGAGAGACGACAATGAAACGACTGCTCTTGTTCATCATGTTCCTCTGGGCCCCTTTGGCGGCTCAGCAGGGAACACTGAAGGTCCCGTATACTCGTTTTGTGTTGCCGAACGGTCTTACGGTGATTCTCCATGAGGATCATTCGATTCCCCGTGTAACGGTGAATGTGTGGTATCATGTGGGATCGGGCCGCGAACTCCCCGGCCGGACAGGGTTTGCTCATTTGTTTGAGCACATCATGTTCGAGGGTTCGGGGAATGTTCCGGAAGGAAAATTCGACGAATGGCTCGAAGCCGCAGGCGGGGACAACAACGGATCCACAAACACGGATCGCACGAATTACTATGAGAATCTTCCGGGCAACGCGCTCGAACTCGCCCTCTTTTTGGAATCGGACCGCCTTGGGTACCTCTTGAATGCGATGTCTCCCGAAAAGGTCGACGGCCAGAGGGACGTTGTGAAGAATGAACGGAGACAGCGCTACGAGAACCAACCCTATGGCATGGTATGGATCGTCATGTCGCGGAGTTTATACTCTCCGGAACATCCGTACTCATGGCCGACAATCGGATCGATGGAAGATCTTTCCGCCGCGAGCTACGATGATGTTGTTCATTTCTTCAAGACGTACTATGTGCCCAACAACGCCAGCATCGTTATCGCAGGAGATATTGATCCGGCTTCTGCAAAGTTGATGGCAGAGAAGTGGTTCATGGAAATTCCGGCCGGTAACCCCGTGCCGCCTGCGGATCCGCCGGCCGCAGCCCTGACGGAAGAAAAAAGGCTGATGTTCGAGGACCGCGTTCAGCTGCCGCGGCTCTACGTGGCTTGGCTCACACCGCCTCTCTTTGCCCCGGGAGACGCGGAGATGGATGTCCTCGCAAATGTGCTTGCGGGAGGCAAGAACTCGAGGCTGTACAAGCGCCTCGTCTATGACATGCAGATTGCACAGGATGTGTCGGCGTTTCAGTCATCGGCGTCTCTCTCCTCGTCCTTTTGGATCATTGCAACGGCACGGGCAGGACACACTCTGGCCGAAATAGAATCCGTCATCATGGAGGAAATCGAGCGCGTCAAGGCAGAGACGCCGGCTGGACGTGAAGTGGAGCGGGTTGTGAACCAATACGAGGCGGGATTCCTTGATGGTCTTGAGACCGCGGGCGGAAAAGCAGACCAACTCAACAATTACTACACCCGCACCGGAAACCCCGACTACTTCAATGAAGACCTTTCACGTTACAAGGCGCTCGAGCCGCGCGACATCCAGGCGGCGGCCGTTACATTTCTTCCGAGTGGCGCACGGGTGGTGTTGAGCGTGGTTCCGCAGGGGAAGAAAGAACTTGCCGCACAGGGAAGTAAGGAGGTGAAGCCATGAAATATCAAAGAACGGGCATCAATCGCAAATTCCTTGTTGTCTTCCTCTCGTTTCTGGTAGGACTTCCGCTGTTTGCACAAAAGCCGGATCGCAGCAAACCGCCTCAGCTCGGGGAGCCGGCCTCTCTTAAGCTCCCGGCTCTTCAGAGATTCAAGCTTTCCAACGGATTGACGGTTGTACTCATGGAAAAACACAGCGTCCCCGTGGTGCAGGTAAATCTGCTGTTGAATACGGGCAGTGCCATGGATCCCAAGGATCAATCCGGCCTTGCAAGTCTCACCGCGGCCATGATGGATGAAGGGGCTGGGACACGCACGGCGTTGGAATTGGCGGACGCGATCGATTTCCTGGGGGCCCGCATTTCATCCTGGTCCGGTCAGCATACCAGCGGCGTCAATCTCCATGCGCCGGTTTCAAAGATGGACGCGGCATTGGCCCTGATGGCTGATATTGTCGTGAGGCCGACGTTTCCAAAAGAAGAATTGGACCGGCTGAGAAAGGAGCGTCTCACGACTCTCGCCCAATGGCACGACCAGCCGGGGGTTATTGCTTCGGTGGAATTCAGCCAGGCGCTCTACGGATCAAGGCATCCGTACGGTATCCCTTCCGCGGGGAACGAGAAGTCCATAAGAGGATTTCGCGTGGGAGATCTCCAGAGATTCCACAAGACCTACTACAATCCGAACAATGCGACTCTCATTGTGGTCGGCGATGTGACGCGATCGTCAATCGAAAAGTCTCTTGCATCTGCCTTTGCATCGTGGGCGGGCGGCACGACGGCGACCGTGAACTGGCCCGATGCAGCTCAGGTGGAAAAGCGTGTTGTCTATCTTGTTGATAAACCGGGGGCGGCACAATCTGAAATCCGAATCGGCCGCATTGGAGTGACGCGTCTGACCGCAGACTATTTTCCGCTCATTGTGATGAATACCATTCTCGGAGGGTCTTTTTCTTCCCGGCTGAATCAGAATCTCCGGGAAACGCACGGCTACTCCTATGGCGCCGGATCCTATTTCGACATGAGGCCCCTTCCGGGACCCTTTGTGGCTTCCTCTGCCGTTCAAACCGATGTGACGGACAAAGCACTGACAGAGTTCATGAAAGAGCTGAACGGCATCCTTCAGGCAATTCCTGACGATGAATTGGCCCGCGCAAAGAATTATGTTGCTCTTGGATATCCGGACAGTTTCGAATCGGTTGCGCAGATCGCTGGAATGCTCGGGGATATGGTCGCGTACAACCTTCCCGAGGACTATTTCAATACCTATGTCGGAAAAGTCTTTGCCGTAACAAAAGAGGATGTGCAGAGGGTTGCGAAGACATATATTGATCCGGCAAAAATGGTGGTCGTTGTGGTGGGTGATCGGAAAACCGTTGAGAAGGGGATTAAGAGTCTGAACCTCGGTCCGATTCAGAACATGACGATCGAAGAGGTATTGGGAAAAGCACCGAAGCTGTGATGTATGGCCTGCGGATGGTCGGGAGTTGAGCTCCCGACCATCATGTTTGTCCGGCTCCTTGTCTATACAGCTCCCGACCAACCGCTAAACATTGAACCTGAAGTAAATCACGTCGCCGTCTTCGACCGGATATTCACGTCCCTCGACGTGGAGCAGTCCCTTCTCCTTTACCGCAGCTTCTGATCCGAGACGATCAAGGTCGGTGAACTTCATGATTTCAGCGCGGATAAAGCCGCGCTCGAAATCGGAGTGAATCGCTCCCGCTGCATGCGGAGCAAGTGCGCCCCGTTCCACTGTCCATGCATGCACCTCTTTCGGCCCGGCCGTGAAGAACGTCACGAGATGCAGCAAGTCGTAGCCCCGCCGAATAACCTGATCAAGTCCCGACTCTTTGAGTCCCAATCCTTCGAGAAAGGCGTGATGCTCGCTTTCGGGGAGCTCAGCCACCTCGGCCTCCACAGCGGCTGAAATAACCACAACGACAGCACCCTCTTTTGCGGCAATGTCACGGACTTGCTGCACATAAGGGTTTTCCTTCAGAATTTCCTTCTCGTGCACGTTGCACACATACATGACGGGCTTACGGGTCAACAGGTGGAGATCGCGCATCCGGAGTTTCTCATCGTCCGTGCGGACAGAAGAATATCTGGCAAGGCGGCCGGACAGCAAATGATCGTTTACGGATTTATAGAAATCCGCTTCGGCGCGTACCTTCTTGTCCCCTGTTTTTGATCTCCGTTCCGCGTCGGCTGACTTCTTCTCGACGGTGTCAAGATCCTTCAGGATGAGCTCCGCTTCAATGATTTCGATATCGCGTTTTGGATCGACGCTTCCGTCGACGTGAACCACATTTGGATCGTCGAAACAGCGAACGACATGCGCGATCGCATCGACATCCCGTATGTGCGAAAGAAATTGGTTACCAAGGCCTTCACCCTTGCTTGCTCCTTTGACAAGGCCCGCAATGTCGACAAACTCGATCGTTGTGGGGACGATTTTCGGGGGAGAATAGATATTTGCCAGACGGTCGATCCTCTGATCAGGCACGGCTACGACGCCGACATTCGGGTCAATGGTACAGAACGGGTAGTTCGATGCCTCGGCGCCTGCCGCGGTGATGGCATTGAAGAGCGTTGACTTCCCGACATTCGGCAATCCTACGATACCGCACGTAAATCCCATGAGTTTTGATTTCCGTTCGTTGATTTGTAGAATTCTTAAAATAGGGAAAAAATGCGCTTCTTCCCAGAATAAACACCAAATACCTTTAAATGCTGCATTCGGGGGTGTGACGGTACTCATTGGGCCGGTTTGGAGATTTCAATTGGAGAGAGTATATTTGCATCGGAAAGTGTGTCAGGCCTCCCAACCACTACTTAAGGAGTCATCAATGAAAAAAATCCTTCTCGTGGCGCTTGCCATCCTCGTGATCGGCTCAGTGTCCTACGGCCAGGATGTTGTGCCGAATCTTACCGCTGGATCCAAGGCGCTTGTGTTCACGTTTGGCGGATTGTCCAATCTTGCCGCCAACAACTTCAGCGGTGGATTTGGCGCCAAGTACTATTTGTCTTCATCAATGGCCGTTCGAGGCGTGCTCCAATTCTCATCGGCCGCCACGACGACCCCGGCAAATCCAGGAGCAGGCCAAGTTGGCGTTGATGGAGAAACCTCGAACACAACCATCGGCGTCGGTGGTGCGGTTGAGCTTCACATGGGATCGGGCAGGGTGAGCCCGTACCTTGGCGGTGGAGTCGGATTCTCCACCACGAGCACCGAAAGCAAGAATCCTGCGACGGCTACCCCCCCAGCCGTGCCTGCTCAGACGACCGTAAAGAACAACAACGCGCCGACGACGTTCACCGTGTATGCAATGGCGGGTTTTGAGTTTTTCCTGTGGAAAGAAGCCAGCCTGTCCGGCGAATACCGGATCGGATTCTCATCGTCATCGCTCAAAGACGTTGAGACCACAACCGGCGCCACTACGACGACCGTCAAACAGGGGAGCTCGAGCACCATTGGAATTGCAGCTCAGGGAGCATTAGTGCTGGCAGTTTATTTCTAATCCCCCCCCGAGATTCCCCCCGAGTCCCCGCCACGGCGGGGACTTTTTTTGCCCTCCGGAAGATTTCACTTGCATATTTATGCATTCTTATGTATAATTATACATGTCTGAGGAGGTTCAAAGCTGTTGAGTGATTCTCTCCGTGTTTCCGTTGTGGGAGCGTCCGGTTATTCAGGCCTGGAGCTGACGAAGCTCCTCCTGCACCATCCGGCTGTTCATATCGACCGGCTCTTTGCCAATACATCGGCTGGGCGGAAGGTCGCCGATGTCTATCCCTGGCTTGCGGGTCAAATTGACAAGATCTACGATGAATATTCGTTGGATATGGCGTGCGCGAGCGACCTGCTGTTTGTTGCCCTCCCGTCCGGCGAGGCAATGAACCTTGTTCCCGAACTGCTTCAAAAAGGAAAAAAGATAATCGATCTTGGGGGGGATTTTCGGCTTCGGGAGGCTTCGATCTACGAACGATACTACCACCGGCCTCACAAAGCGGCTGATCTCCTCGCGAGCGCCGTCTATGGTTTGCCGGAATGGAATCACGACAGAATTCGAACGACCTCTCTTCTCGCGAATCCCGGCTGCTACCCGACAAGCGCCCTGCTGCCTCTCCTCCCCCTTCTCAAGGAACAGCTCATCCTGGATGAGGGGATTGTTGTGAACTCCCTGTCGGGAGTCTCCGGAGCAGGACGCAGCGCATCAACCGATCTCTCGTTTGTGGAGGTCAACGAATCGGCGAAGGCCTATAAGGTCGGCCAGCACCAGCACATTCCCGAGATCAACGAAACCCTGCAGTCCATCATCAAGAGACCTATCACGGTCACGTTCGTGCCTCATCTGATTCCGCTCAACAGGGGGATTTACACGAGTATGTACGCAACGCTCGCCAAAGGAATCTCATCAGACGACATCGAACGCGCATATCGGAATTCCTACGGCAAATCTCCTTTTGTCCGCGTCTCTTCTTCCGCTATCCCGGAATTGAAAAATGTCGTGCATACCAATTTTGTCGATATCGGCTTTCGTGTTGACGGTGCAGGAAACAGGCTGATGGTCTTTTCCGCTATCGACAATCTTTTGAAAGGCGCCGCCGGACAGGCTGTGCAAAACATGAATCTTATGTTCGGATTTGACGAAACTGAGGGACTTTTATGAAAGAATCTATTCCGGTCAATGAATGTCAGGGAGGAGTGACCGCTCCCAAAGGATTTGTTGCGGGCGGACTGTACTGCGGCATCCGAAAAATGAAGAAAGACCTGGCGATGATCCGATCCGTCAATCCCGCGGTGATTGCGGGCGTCTTCACGTTGAACAGAACGCAGGCAGCGCCGATTCTCGTCGGCAAGGTGCAGCTTCAGCGATCAAAACATTGCTCAGCTGTTGTAGTGAATAGCGGAAATGCAAACGCATGCACTGGTGAGCGGGGGCTCAACGACGCCTGGGAAATGGTCCGCATGACGGCACAGGCGCTCGGATTGCCCGAAGAGCAGGTGATGATCTCCTCGACGGGCGTTATCGGCCAATATATGCCCATGGACAAGGTCAAAGAAGGAATCCGACAGCTGGCTGGGCAGCTGACGGCCGAAGGAAACGGCGACGCCGCTCAGGCAATCATGACAACCGATACATTCTCAAAAGAGGCGGCTGTTCGCTTTTCCCTTGGCGCGGCAACCGTGACGATCGGCGGGATGGCAAAAGGATCCGGAATGATCGCCCCGAATATGGCCACGATGCTGGGCTTCATCACAACGGATGCGGTGATTTCCCCGTCACTCCTCCAAAAAGCCCTTTCCAGGGCCAATCAGAGGTCCTTTAATCGTCTTACGGTCGACGGAGATATGAGCACGAACGACATGGTGCTCCTTCTGGCAAACGGTCAGGCAAAGAATGAATCGTTCGGAGAGCATTCGGAAGAATTTCACCTCTTCTCTGCAGCGCTGGAATATGTGCTGATCAAACTGGCAAAGATGATAGCCCGTGACGGTGAGGGAGCCACCAAACTCATCGAAATTGTCGTGAAAGGGGCCAGGTCCGAAGAAGAAGCCGCGCAAGCGGCCCGCTCTGTGGCGAATTCAAACCTTGTGAAAACAGCAATTCACGGCTGCGACGCCAACTGGGGTCGCATCATGGCGGCTGTCGGGTATTCAGGGATCGACTTCGTTCCGGAGGAGACTGAAATCCTCTTCGGGGAGCTCCCCGTACTGAACAAGAATTATGAAATTGTGCTCGATGAAGAGAAGGGAAAGGCAGTCCTGTCGCAGGACTTCGTTCAAATTGTCATCGACTTGAACCGCGGATCGCAGCAGGTAAGATTCTGGACCTGCGACCTGACGAAAGAATACGTTCATATTAACGCGAGCTACCGATCGTGATAAAAACTCTGATCGATTCTCATACGAAGGAAGAAGTGCTCATTGAGGCGCTCCCGTACATTCAGACGTACGAAGGGAAGACTTTTGTCATCAAATACGGCGGAGCGGCGATGACGGATGAAAAACTGAAGCAGACCTTCGCCAAGGATGTCACCATTCTGCGCAAGATCGGAATCAATATTGTCATTGTTCATGGAGGAGGGAAGGCGATCACCGATATCGCCGGGAAACTCAACATCGAGACAAAGTTTGTCAATGGTCAGCGATACACCGATGAGAAGATGATGAGTGTTGTGGTCATGGTGCTGGCCGGCTCGATCAACAAAGAGATCGTCAACCAGATCAATATCAACGGCGGGAACGCCGTCGGACTCTGTGGAGTGGACAATAATCTGCTTCGCGCTCGCAGGCAATCAACCGATGGAACCGACCTGGGTCGTGTCGGAGATATCGTCACCGTCAACGTGCCATTCATTCAGCTCCTCCTTCAGAACGGAATGATGCCCGTCATTGCCCCTCTGGGTGTCGGAGAACATGGTGAACTTCTCAACGTCAACGCGGATCTTGCCGCTGCGGCGGTAGCGATGGCACTCAGGGCCGAGAAGCTGGTATATCTAAGCGATGTCGAGGGGATTCTCGCCGGCGGAAACAGGATCTCGACATTGACAAAACGCGGGGCAGAGAGAATGATCGCGGACGGATCGATCTTTGGCGGGATGATACCAAAGATTCAGTCGGCGTTTACGACACTCGAAGCAGGAGTCCGCAAGGTGCATATTGTCGACGGCCGCGTCAAGCATTCGCTCCTGCTGGAAATATTCACGGACGAGGGTATCGGGACACAGATGATTCATGAAGAAGACACCGGAATTCAGGAATCGGTGAAATGACCAAGGATCTTCTCACTCTCTTTGATGTTACGCAGGATGAGCTTGAATCGCTCTTTGCACTGGCTGACAAGCTCAAACGCGAACCGCAGCTTCAGCCGCTGAGGGGGAAATCGATTGCCATGATCTTCCAAAAGCCTTCACTGCGCACGAGGGTTTCGTTTGAAGTGGGGATCAATCAACTGGGCGGATATCCGGTCGTGCTCTCGCAGGAAGGGATCGGCGTTGGAACGCGAGAATCGGTCGCAGATATTGCGCTTCTTCTTTCAAGATATTGCGATGGCCTTGTGGCCCGACTCTTTGACCACGCCGTGCTGACGGAGCTTGCCGCGTCGGCCCCGGTTCCGGTGATAAATGCCCTCACCGATTTGTCGCATCCCTGCCAGGTACTGGCCGATCTCTACACGCTGCGGCAGCACGGAAAACTGAAACCCGGGATGAAAGTCGCCTTCATCGGCGACGGCAACAATATGGTCCATTCGTGGCTTGAGGCAGCGTCGATCTTTCCGATGAATTTTGCCCTTGCTGCGCCTCAAGGATACCATCCCGGGCCCGAAATCGTGCGCCGGGCAAAAGAGGCCGGAATAAGCGAGATCACGATCATGGAGAATCCCTCGGATGCCGCCGCCGGCGCAGATGTGCTCTACACCGACGTCTGGACAAGCATGGGACGGGAGTCTGAATCCGACCGGCGTCGCAAAGATTTCGCTGGATATCAGATCAATGCGGAACTTCTTCAGAAGGCAAAAAAGGATTGCGTGGTAATGCATTGTCTTCCGGCTCATCGTGGCGAGGAAATAAGTGCTGAAGTTCTGGAGGGATCGCAGTCTGTTGTGTTTGACGAAGCCGAGAACCGACTTCATGTCCAAAAGGCAATACTCACGCAACTTCTGGGCACTGCAACGAACGTCAGGGCAACACGCCCCGTTGCCGAAAAGGTGCAATCATGACAAAGCCTGCTCGTCACCTAGCGATCAAGCATATCATTCTTCATCATTCGGTGGGGACTCAGGATGAACTCTGTAAGGCACTTCGCAAAGCAGGCCACATCGTCACGCAGGCGACGCTTTCCCGTGATCTCAAAGAACTCGGTGTCGGACGCATGAATACGCCCGAAGGAGCCCGCTATGTGCTGCATGCCGAAACCGAAGAGCAGAAGCTCAAATCGTTCATCGGGTATGAGATCGAAGACATTGACCACAATGAAGCATTGATCGTGATTCGGACGCTCCCGGGCCGGGCGCAGGGAGTTGCGGAGATCATCGACGGCCTGCACCACCCGGCGATTCTCGGTACCCTTGCGGGGGACAATACCATTTTTGTGACGCCGACATCTTCGCGGAAGATCGCCGAAGTCATAAAAGCGCTGAAGTCACTCATGTCAGAAGAAAAGAAAGTCGCATAATTATTCTCAAGATCCAGTAAAGGAATACAGCATTGAAAAAGCAGAAGATCGTCGTTGCGTACTCGGGAGGATTAGACACTTCCGTAATCGTTAAATGGCTTCAGGAACGGTACAATGCCGAAGTCATTGCAGTCACCGCGAACCTCGGGCAAAAGAAAGAGATTGCGGGCCTGGCAAACAAAGCCTACAAGACCGGAGCGAAGAGAGTCTACATTCAGGACCTGCGTGACGAGTTTGTCGAAGAATATCTCTTCCCGTCGCTGAAGGCGGGTGCCTTATATGAGCACACATATCCGATGGCGACCTCCATCGGACGCCCGCTGATTGCCAAGGCACTTGTGGAGGTGGCCCGGCGGGAGCGCTGCACAGCGATTGCTCACGGCTGTACGGGAAAAGGAAATGACCAGGTGCGCTTTGAGGCTGCAATCGCCGCCCTGGCGCCCGAGATCAAGGTCATCGCCCCGCTTCGCGAGTGGGAATTTAAATCGAGAGAAGAAGAGATCACTTATTGCGAGACGCACGGTATCCCCATTGCGGTGACAAAGGCGTCCCCTTACTCTATTGACGAGAATGTATGGGGGACAAGCATTGAATGCGGCGTTCTGGAAGACCCGATGGCCGAGCCGCCTGCGGACGCGTATCAAAGAACGGTTTCCCCGCTGGATGCACCCGATCACCCGACATATGTCACCATCGAGTTTGAAAAAGGCGTTCCCGTTGTACTGAACGGCAAGAAGATGAAGGGCTACGACCTCATTGAGAAGCTGAACGAAATCGCCGGGGCCAACGGGGTGGGACGACTGGACCTCGTCGAGAACAGGCTCGTGGGAATCAAGTCGCGTGAGGTCTACGAGGCACCCGCTGCGGTGACGCTGCATTTTGCACATCGTGAGCTTGAGCGGCTGACGCTGGACAAAGAGGTGATGCATTACAAGGCGAAGATGGCACACGATTATGCCACGCTTATCTACAATGGCCTCTGGTTTACGCCTCTGCGGGGCGCCTACGATGCGTTCATCAATGAGACGCAAAAAGTGGTCAACGGTCTGGTGAAAGTGAAGCTTTACAAAGGGAACGTTGATATTGCCGGCAGGACCTCCCCAAACTCACTCTACGATACCGGGCTGGCAACCTACACTGTGGAAGACAAGTTTGACCACAAGGCAAGCGAAGGATTTATCAAGATCTTCAGTCTTCCGATCAAGACTTTCTACCGCGTCAATCCCAACGGTTTTGCGAAGAAGAAGAGACTGGTCAAGAAGCTGAAGAGCTAGGTGTACGCAGATCTCGCGGATTGGCACAGATTGCACGGATTCGAGCCCTGAAATGATGGGGTACTTTCGAGGTTGTTAGAAATCCCTCAGAAGGTCTTTCTTATGACAGCAAAGGGATGACATGAATGGTTGACCATACTCCATCATTTGAATTTGCGAATCTGCGAAATCAGTGTGAATCGGCGTAATCTGCGTTTGCGTCCTTGAATCTCTCCTCATTTCTCTTCTTTTTGTAGTAATAGCTATGCGTTCTCCCCTTCTTCTGGTTCTGCTTTTTCTTGCTTCAGTTGGCCGTGGTCAGGTGAGCCCCGACACGGCCTCAGTTTCGTCCCCGACCGATTCTCTCTCTTTGAATGTCATCTACCCAGAGAGCGACACAACGACGACGCCGGCGAGCCGCCATCGGTTTGCAGCGAACACGAGTCCGTCCGCGCGGGCGTTTGTCAATGGAGGAGAAGTCCGTGTCTATCCGAGCGGGGCCTTTGTGGGACTCCTGACCCTGAACGTGGGTCTCAATCCGCTGCGGATCGTCGTAATCTCTCCAAAGGGTGATTCCCTGTGGCGTGACTTCGTTCTTATGAGGAGTGAGCCGGCCAGGAACTCTTCAAAAGATACGTTGACCATCGATTCGATCCTGATGGAGCCCTCTGAGGATCTCTGGTTGGGAGCCGGCGACGTTTTGGAGGTTCGATTCAAAGGGAGCCCCGGCTATGAAGCGACATTCGATATCGACGGAGTGGAGTCGGGTATCCCTATGCGGGAGGTGCCGCCGAGGGAAGGAGCAGGATTCCAGGGGGTTTACATCGGAAGATATGTTGTGAAGGACGAAGACGAAGCGAACAAAGCGAAGATCAGTTTCAAACTGAGGAAGAGTTTTTGGAGCAGTGAGAAGGCGGAAGCAAAAGGAAGGATTACGATTACACCCGGGGATCTGCCGCGGGTGATCGAGCTGACCGGACGTCGACCATTCCTGAATGTGGGTCGAGGCACGGATCGATTGGGCGGAGCAAAGCTTGGCTACCTCCAGCCGGGAATTCGCCTCACGGTCGCGGGCAAGAGAGGCCGACAGTATCAGGTAAGACTCACGGAGTCGATGGACGCTTGGCTGCCCGATGAATTTGGGACGCTCCTCCCCAAGGAGACGCCCCTGCCTCAATCTCTCGTGGGATCCATCAGCGCCGTGGGAAACGACAAGGCAGATATTGTCATGGTCTCACTTTCACAGAAACTGCCCTATACCACGGAGCTTCAGCTTAACCCTGCGGCGCTCATTGTCGACTTGTACGGGGCGACCTCAAACACAAACTGGATCACGCACCACCTGAGCGCAGTCGGCATTCAAAGCGTATCGTGGGTTCAGGTTGCAGCGGCTCACTATCAATTGACCATTCGTCTGGCCTATCCCTTTCATTGGGGTTATGACATCGGGTACGAAAACGGAGCAAGTCTCCGCATCAGGATCAATCGACCTCCTTTGGTCGCTTCGTCCGATTCTGTGCTGAAGGGGATGACTGTCGTTGTTGATGCGGGCCACGGCGGAGACAACAAGGGGGCAATTGGTTCGCTGGGAACGAGGGAAATGGACGTGAATCTCTCAATAGCAGGCCACCTCGTACAGGTGCTTTCGGAAAAAGGTGCGAGCAGTGTCCTGACCCGCACTGATACGACCGGATGGTCGATGACCGACAGGACGGACAAGATTCTCGCATCAGGTGCTCGTCTGCTTGTGAGCGTGCATTGCAACTCTATCGGTTTCACGTCGGATCCGGAAAAGGTCAGAGGGACGGCGACCTTCTATCGGTATGTTGGTTTCAAGCCTTTGGCCGACACCGTCTATGCAAGGATGCTGGAATTGGGATTCGAACAATTCGGCGTTGTAGGAAGCTTCAATTTTTCGCTGAATGCCCCGACCCAGCTTCCCAATGTGCTTGTTGAAACAGCGTTTCTGTCGAATCCTGAGGACGAAATGAAGCTCGTCGATGATGCCTTTCGGAGACGAATTGCGGAAAAGATCGCCGAAGGACTTGAAGGTTTCGTTAGAATCGCCGGTTCTCTCCCCCCTGCGGTCCCCCCAATCCCGCCGGCAATACCCAGATAGTTCTTTTCCTGCTTGACATGTGAAACTTTTGTATTTATCTTATCGTATTAATACGATAAAGAAAGGATGAGCGTGGCCAGAGGCAAGGTTCACTTATTCGACAAGAAGGAGACAGAAATAGCCAGGTTAGCCGGGGTCCTTTCCCACCCTGCCCGGGTTGCGATACTCAGGATTCTCTCAAAGAGGGACGAATGTGTCTGCGGAGAGATTGTCCAGGACATTCCCCTCGCACAAGCAACCGTTTCGCAGCATCTCAAGGAACTGAAGTCCGCCGGAATCATCACCGGAACGATTGAGGGGCCGAAGTCCTGCTATTGTGTCGATTGGGAAAGGCTTGAACAGTTTCGGAAGATCATTGACGGATTTCTCACAGATATCAAAGAAAACCACAAAGAATGTTGTTAATGTTCAAACAGGAGGACCCACATGACATCCGCCCCCGAAGTAAAACCGACCGTAAAGAGCAGCGATGAGGAGATACCAAAACAATCCGGATCTTCCTGCTGCGGCCCTGATTGCTGTTCCCCTGCCAAGAGTGGCCAAAAAGGAGGAAAACAGGGATGACGACCATTGACGACGTGAAGTCAATTGTGAAGGGTAAATACGAGGAGATCGCAAAACGATCCGACTCCTGTTGCGGTCCTCAGTGCGGTTGTTCCTCGAAAGAGGGTGACATCATGGCCGACAGCTATGCCGGGTTGGAGGGATATGTACCGGAAGCCGACCTAGGTCTTGGCTGCGGCCTCCCCACGGAAATTGCCGGACTTCAGAAGGGCCACACGGTCCTCGATCTCGGATCCGGCGCCGGGAATGACGTTTTTGTCGCACGACGTATCGTTGGATCGACAGGGCGCGTCATCGGTGTTGACATGACCGAGGCGATGATCGCCCGCGCACACGTGAACAAGGAAAAACTTGGATATACCAATGTTGAATTCCGACTTGGCGATATCGAAAACCTTCCTGTCGAGAATGAATCGGTCGATGTTGTCATCAGCAACTGTGTTCTGAATCTTGTTCCCGACAAATCGAAAGCGTTTTCCCAGATATACAGAGTCCTTCGGGCTGGCGGACATTTCAGTATTTCCGATATCGTCATCACGAACAATCTTCCGGCCCCCCTTCTGACCGCTGCCGAGATGATCGCCGGGTGTGTAGCGGGAGCGATGATCGAAGGCGACTACCTGTCAGCAATCAGAAACGCCGGCTTCAAGAATGTCGCGGTGAAGAAGGAAAAACTCATCGACCTCTCAGACGAGGTGCTTTTGGATTATCTGAACCGGAAAGAGATTGCCGAGTATCGGAAATCGGGAACTTCCATCAAGAGCATTACGGTTTATGGAGAAAAATAGCATCGCCGCGGTTTCAATTCGACCGGCCCGCAAGGGAGACGACGTTGCGATTCAGTGTCTCTTGCGATTGGCAGAGCTTCCGTCGGAAGACGTGAGTGAACATCTGGAGACGTTTCTCGTTGCCGTTGCCGTTGTCGGAGGCGAAATCGTAGGAACGGTGGGACTTGAGGTAACGGGTTCATCCGGACTGCTCCGATCATTGGCTGTGGCGGTACCCCTGCGGGGAATCGGCCTGGGCAAGCTGCTGTATGGCGAGATCGTAGAGAAAGCACGCTCTCTGGGTATTCAAAGGCTCGGCTTGTTAACGACAACCGCGGAAGGTTTTTTCGCGCGGGTGGGATTCGAGAAGGAGAAACGTTCCGACATCCCTCCCTTTATCGCTTTGTCCAAGGAGTACAAGATCTATTGTCCCTCGACCGCTGTCGTCATGACGAAAACAATCGGGTGACCCCATGAAACGAGTACTTGTCCTATGCACGGGAAACAGCTGCCGGAGTCAAATGGCCGAAGGGTGGCTGCGCCTGTTCGGAGGGGATAAGATCGAGGTGCATAGTGCGGGGATCGAAGCCCACGGCCTTAATCCGCGGGCAGTTACGGTGATGAATGAGGCCGGTGTCGACATTTCATCACATACCTCGAAGACCGTCGACGCAGTGCAGGGAATCGAATTTGACTTTGTGATCACCGTATGTGACAACGCGCTTGAACAGTGTCCCTTTTTTCCCGCCAAATCGGTGACGCTTCACCATGATTTTCCCGACCCGGCGCGCGCAACCGGAAGTGATGAAGAAATCATGCTGGCATTTCGCTCGGTCAGAGATCAGATCAAGCATTACTGCCAAGCCTTTGTTATACAGCACCTGAAGTAATTGCCGAATGTCGATATTCGAGTGTCGAATGAAAATCGGAAATCCGCAATCCGTCCCGCCAAAAGACGGCGGGATGCAGAAAACGCACAATCCGCGGTAGAGGGTCAGTTTCAATACTAGACCACAACGCAGAGTCGCGGAGGACGCAGAGGATCGC
>DATDRF010000033.1:0-15095 GCA_035291905.1 Bacteroidota bacterium | reverse complement strand
AAAGGTCATCAGGAGGAAACCGTTCATATTTCACCTCTTCAGTTCCAATGCGGCAGGTGGATAATATCCAATCACTTGAACAGCGGGCAATGTCGAATAGTATATCACCTCATCTGTTGGAACGAATGCAGTTTCTTTGCTGGCAAGAGAAACCAGCCAAGCTCCAATTGACACAAGCACAACGAAAGCGATAATTGGCAGCGGAATTGAGAACCTCCTCGTCCACAACCCCACAATATTCCGTTTCACATTATTCAAGAAAGGAGAAACTTCTTCCCTCGTGCGACTTTGCGGGATTGAAGCGATTCGAGACGTTAGCCTCTGCGGAATCGCGATTGACCTTGAACCGGTTAGTCTCAATTCAAGTCGATGCAGATTTTCCCAGAACATTCGACAGTCATCGCACTGTGCAAGATGAAGAAAAAGGTCTCGCTTTTCATCCGACCCTGATTCTCCGTCGTAGTATGAACTAATCTCAATTTGAAAATGTCGACATTCCTTCACGTTGGCTTTTCTCCCTGATGTTTTGAATGGAGCTGCGTAAGAACCTTCCTCGCATTGAACAATTGAACTTTCACGCTTGACAGGGACAATCCTGTTATCATTGATATCTCTGCATAGGAAAATCCTTCAAATGATCTGAGAAGAATTAGTTCCCTGTGTTGTGGATTGAGAAGTTCGATCAATCCCATTATGCCAGCAGTCTGTTCAGCTCGAACAACGATTTCGTGTGGTGTATCAAGCTCAACCAGATCGTTCTCCGAAATCTCTTGCCCTTCTTTCCTGTCCCTTAAATTGTTCAACGCATGAAACCTTGCGACACTGAAGAGCCATGCTCGAAAGGAATGTGGATTATCTATGGCACTTGCTTTCGTCCAGACCCGAAAGAATGTTTCTTGCACCGCATCTTCTGCCTGCTCGGAGTTTTTGAGGAGTCGCAGACAAAAACGAAAAAGCGGCTCTTTGTATTTCTCATAGAGTCTGCCAAACGCCTTCCTGTCCCCTTCACAAACCTGCTTCACCAAAATCGTATCTGAGAGAGTGTCTTCCGGCATGCTGTTAATAAGTAGAACCTTCATTGCGGAAAAAGTTAGGGGAGGGAAACGCAGGGGAATCCCACTATTTGCCCATTGCTGACGTGTTTCTGAGCTTTCCTATCCCCCAGCAAATGAGAGCCACCGCCAGGCCCGGATACATCGGCTCGATCCCAAACCAATAGGCAGCCGTTCCGTTTGTCTCGTATAATTTGCCGTATACCAGGCTCGCCGAAGATGTCATCCATCCGCCGAGCATGGATGCAAACGCGTAATTGCCAGGAATCCTGAGCCGGTCAAAATATCCGGCCAGAATCGGGACAAGAAGCCCCGGAATGATCGTCGTGCCGATTGTGTACCAGATACTCACAACCGAAGGAACAACGAGGGCCAACCCCACTGCCACGACACCACCGATCACAAGACCATACTTCGTCCATCGGTGCACTTCGGCTGCCCGATTCCCGCTCCGAGAGAGCCTCCCCACAATATCATTCCCCACGGTTGTCGCAGAAATGAACATAAGGCTGCTGAGCGTGGACATGATTGTGGCCAGAAGCCCGACGTAGAAGAGCCCTTTCGCGAACGACGGAAGCGTTACCTCTGCGAGCAAAGGATACGAGAACATCGGCTGATCCAGATCCGGGAGAGCCGCTCTCGCATACAGTCCCGCTGTGGTCGTCAGGAAATCAAAGCAAAACCAGAACATTACTGAAACAATGATCCCCCTTTGAGCGGTCTTTCCGTCTTTAGCCGCGTAGCATCGCTGATGGAAGGCGGGATCCACGAGGGTCCAGAGGGCGATGAAGAACCACACGCCGATGTACTGCCAGGTGTTGCCTCCATGCCATGAGAGGTGCAGGGGCGGCACATTTCGTGTGATGAATTCCGGTCCGCCGAACTGATTGCGCGCAAACACCACGATCGTGGCAAAACCGACAAACATGAGCACAAACTCGAAAGCATTGACCCACACATCCGAACGGAATCCGCCGCGGAAGAGGTAGACTGTTGTCAAAAACGTCGTGATGACTATGCTGAGGGTGAGGTTTAATCCGAAAACAAGTTGAACGAGAATGCCCAGCATCAGCACGTATGCGGCGGGAGTGACAAGAATGAAGGTCAGAACGCTTCCGAGAAGCGCCGTTTTCCGGCCGTAACTTGCTTCAAGTTTGTCAGGGATCGTAAGGAAATTCGTCGCACGGACTTTTTTGGCAAGGAACAGCGCGAACACCAGCGCAAAAACGTAGTAGGGGACACCAAGGACGACCCAGTTTGAAAGGCCGTACCTGTAGGAAAACTCGCCGACCCCAAGGATTCCGCCGTACCAGGTGGAAACCAGCGTGGCTACGAACATCGGGAGAGTAAGCGTTCTGCCGGCGAGAAGAAAATCATCCGTGGTTTCACGCTGCCTCTTTCCGGCCCGGTATCCGATATACACGACGGCCGCGAAATACAGACCGATAAGAATGGTGTCGGCGAGGCTGAGTTGAATCATGAAGACCCGCGGGATCCGGCAGATTGACGCAGTTGGAAGATCAGGAGTGTGCCGCGGCGCACGCGGATGGTAGCAGGACTGGATTTGACGACGTTGCTTGTCCCTTCACTGACCCCAAGCTCGAGGGTGCCGTTCAGCAATTCCCACTTCAGCCCGTGCGTGACAATCCCTTCGCACTTCGCAAGGGGAATCAGCGAGATCGTGGTGCCCGCCGGCGCATCCAGGACCATTTCGCTCCCGACTACCCTCAGTTCTCCCGATTCATCGGCAAACGTGATACGGGCGCGTTTTGAGAACTTTCCCAAAGCGCTGAGATTCCCTGCCAGATGATCAACGCGGCCTCCCGTCGCCCCGAGAACAATGATGTCTGTATAGTTCTTCCGAACCAACCACGAAAGGGCTTTTTCCAGATCCGTACTGTTTTGATCCGAAATGCGACGCGTGAGGATACTTCGGAATTTCTTCACAGTCGAGGCCTTGATGGAATCAAGGTCACCTATGATAAGGTCGGGGCTTTCGCCAAGAGATGCAGCATAGTTTGCCCCTCCATCGGCACAAACGAAAAACTCCGATCGTTTTCGGTACCGAAGCAGGAGCGATCTTGTCGGTGACTTGCCGTTTGCGAGGATGAGGGCGGTTTTGCTCATATCCTAGAGTGAAATCCGGAGAGATGCGAAGATGTTCCTTGTTGCTGCCGGAAAGAAATCCCCTCCCTCTCCGTGGGCAAAGTAGAGTTTGTTGAGGATATTATTCACCTGCAGGCGCGCCTCAACCGAATGCCCCATCGCGCCCACAGGGATCTGATAGCTCAGCCATCCGTTGAAAACCGTGTAGGCATCAACGGTCCGTGCAGGATCAGCGGCCATGGAACCGGGATTCTGAAAGTTGTCCGTAAAGAATCTCCCTACGTGCTGCATCATCAGTGTCCCCGAGAAGCCCGACGAAGAATAGCTCATGCTCGTATTAGCCAGAAAGTCGGGAAAACCGGCAATGGTGTTGCCGTCGAGCTTTTGCGGAAGGCCTCCCCCGTCGAAAACGGTGTAGCGGACAAGGCGGTTTCTGCTCAAAGTCATGTTACCCCGGAGTTCAAGCGCGCCAAACCGCACCAGGCCGGTAAGCTCAAAGCCGACATGCCTTGTCTTTTCTGCATTGCCTGTGATAGGCTGCCCGAAGCGGTCCAATTGCCCGCTCTTGACGATCTCGTTGCTGAAGTCCATATAGAACAGATTCGCCGTCGCGCGAAAATCCGCGTCGGAATAGCCGGCCCCAATTTCAATATCGGTCAGCCGTTCGGGCTTCACAAGCGGTTGTGAAAAATCATATCCTCCCGCCGTCTGCCGGAACTGCGGCTCTTCACCGCCGGTAACCTCAGCTGCGTCGTAGAGATTCTTCAGCCTCGGCTCGCGAGAGGTGTGGGAGATCTGCCCGTACAGATTGAGCCTCTCTGAAAGATTGTAGTTCACACCAATCCTTGGATTGATGAAGTGATAGGGAACTGAGAAGTTTGTGCCGACGTATTTCTCGTCGTACAGGCGATATTGATTGTAGGCATACTGCAGGTCAACAAGAAGATTCAGATCAGGACGGAGACTGTAGAGCTCGTGAAGATAAAGTGAAAAGATATTCTTCGCTCCCCGGTATTCATAGTATCGGTAGTCAGGCGTGACGCCGGCCGGCAGTCCCTCACCCCAGCGAAGTGAGCCCCAGTGGAGCGAACGATGAATACGTGCCTCGATGCCGACCGTGAGCTCTCCGTTGTCATGTCTGATGAATGCCCGCGGGAGCCATCCGTATTGCACGTTTCCGACCCAGGCATGAATCAACGCATTGGCAACATAAAGAGTGTCCGGATCGCCGGAGACCGGAAATCCGTTTTGCGGAGTAATGCGATAATACGAATACGGAGCCCACGAACCGTCGTAATCGAAGAACCCCTCTCCCGTCACGACGAAAAGGGTATTGTTGAGCGTCACCTGGTCATCGATGCGCCACTCATGGAGGAATTCATAGTGGGGTTGGCTGAAGTTCTCGATTTCCTCCGCCCGCCTCGGTACGAAATACCCCGGTTCCCAATAGCTGTAGTTCTTCCTTCGGAGATCCTTGTCGCGCAGATCTTCTTTTGGGATCCCCGCGTATGCCAGCCCGTCGGCGACCGGGCCGCCATAGAAATTGAATTGCGTGGTCATCGATTCGTCGTAACGCACCAATCCGAGAAAATAGCTTGAAAAATCCGCCCAGGACTTCTCGCGGTATCCTTCGCTCCTGATTCGGGAGAGGCGGGCCTGAATGGCGTACCGGCTGTCGACTAAACCCGATTGAACTTGTACGGAATACTTGCGTGTGTTGAAGCCGCCGTACCCAGTGGAAAGGCTCATGGATGGGGTGGACGCAAAGTTCGTGGTAATGAGGTTTACCGATCCGCCAATGGCAGCGGGACCATAGAATGCACTCCCGGCACCCCGTTGAACCTGGAGGTCCTGAAGGTTGGCGGCAAGATCGGGAAAATCGAGCCAGTATACATTATGGTCTTCAGGATCGTTCTGCGGCACGCCGTTGATCATGACGGATATTCGCCGCTGATCAAATCCCCTGATATTGAGATAGTTGTAACCGATCCCGTTCCCGTTTTCCGAATAGAAAGTCGTGGAGGGTAACTCCGATAAGAGTTGCGGGATATCCTGGGTGTTGTATCGGTCTGCGAGGTCTTTTGCCCCCAGAGTGGCAAAGGTGGCCGGGGTTTCGCGCTCCCTTCCGCGCATTGCCATGACCACAATGGTTTGCCCCGGCAGAATCACGGGGGAAAGTGCAAACTCAAGAACGGCCGCAGATCCCGAGGTAACCTCCAGAATCTTTCGCATCGTACCGTACCCGACATAACTCACGACAAGAGTTTGACGACCCAACGGGACCTGCTCGAACGCGAAATTGCCTTCCTTATCAGAGCTTGCTCCGAGAGTAGTACCTTCAAAAAGAATATTTGCAGATTCAAGAGGTCGTTTCGTTTCCGCATCAATGACCCTGCCGATGACGGAGGCATCTTGTCGGGACAGAGTCACGGAGATCATGAGAACCATCAACGCGCTTATCTTCCGAGCCGTTTTCATTTCCTTCTCCTGCAATAAAAAAGCCGTTTTCGGTCGGAGACACCAACGAAAAACGGCTGAAAGAAAAAGGTCTTCCATTTTCCTTCGCTGGCATGATCCAGATCAGGTTCCAGGGTTTGATCTCAGCCCCGGTTCCGGCATGATTTCAGCCGGAATCGGCGGGACACCCCTAACGGAAACGGCTCAAGTTAGAAAAGAACTGTCAGAAATATACGATTTTGGAAGGGAGGTGTCAAGTCGGAAGGGACAGGCTGAAAAGACATTACACGAAGGAACTCGAAGTTGCACGAAGAGCACGAAGTCATCGTGTTCTTCGTGAAACCTCTGTGCTCTTCGTGTCATGCTTTTCAACGAAGCAGCTCCCTTATATGTGCTTCCACACTTCTCGCGAGAGCACCAAGGTCATATCCCCCCTCCAGAACAGACACAATCCTTCCCTCGCAATGTTCGCCGGCAACATCCATAAGCATTTTTGTCATTTTCGAAAACGATCCTTCTGTCAGTTCGATCCCTGCCAGCGGATCGTCCTTGTGAGCATCGAATCCGGCGGAAATCATGAGGAGCTCGGGCTTGAATTGATCCAAAGCCGGAAGAATCTTTTTCTCAAACGCCTCCAAATATTCCCTTTCACCGCTCCCCGCTTGCATGGGACAGTTGAGCGTGAATCCCTTCCCCCTGCCGATTCCCCGTTCGTCCTCCGCCCCTGTACCCGGATAGAACGGATACTGATGAAGACTGATATACAGGACCGAAGGATCTTCATAGAAGATCTCCTGCGTTCCGTTCCCGTGATGAACATCCCAGTCGACGATCGCCACCCGCTCGATCCCATGACGCCGCTCTGCATATCGCGCTCCGGCAGCCACGTTGTTGAACAGGCAGAAGCCCATGGCCGTTGTGCTCTTTGCGTGATGGCCTGGCGGACGCACGGCGCAAAAAACGGAACGAAACTCGCTGCGCATCACACGGTCGATTCCTTCGAACACCCCGCCTGCAGCGAGCAGAGCAACGCCAAAGGATTCACGGCTAACATGTGTGTCTCCATCATCCAGAATGGTCTCTCCGTCTCTGCAACGCGCTTCAATCGAGCGGATATATCGGTCCGGATGCACGAGCGCAAGCTCTTCAACCGTCGCCGATCGCGGTTGAATGTGCATTAATGAATGCCATTCGGGGATCGCGAGCAGGTGGTTCACAAGCGAACTCACCCTGGCCGGACGTTCGGGATGTCCTGCGCCCGTATCATGCCTGAGATAGTCGGGGTGATAGATGAAACCGACGCGGTTCATGAGAGAAGGAGAAGCACGAAGAGGATGAGATTAACGACGTGAGCGGTAAAACACAGAACACAATTCTTTTTCATGACAAAGAGGAGGGTGTAACTCAAAACGATTCCGACGAAGACCGTGAATCCTGATGCAATTTTCAGAGAATCCAAAACGTACGGTGTGAGAGCAGGGAACAAAGCGACCGCCAGGATCGCAAGGTAGAATAGAATTCCAAGATAGAAATTCGGAATCCCAATGATCCTCGCCTCGCGGGTCTTGATGATGGAAAGGCAACTCTCATTATCCATTCGGCAAAACTGAGGGATCATCGTTGAATCTGATCTGAGGACTCCGCGATAGACAAGTGTGAAATAGAGCGAGATCAGAAGACCGATCGATGAGAGAATGATAATGGGGATCATGCTATCTGCTCCTGGTGATGCCGGATTTCATGAAGATCGTGAACCGCAATGAATTAGCATGAACGGGGAACCGTTCGATTTTCATTTATTTTGACCACATTTGGTACTTTCAGACAGAAGCGTCATCTCGCCCCAATGCGTCGAGGTCAAACATACGAATCTTTGCTCTTGTTGTCTACAAAGATGTCCCTTGACGGGAACTGTGAAAAGTAGTAGTATTGAAAGCTTGGTTTACACCCATCCACCAACCAGAGGGAGGTTCTATGCGACGCTCATTACTTGTGGTCGCGCTGTTGGTCGTTTCGACGGGAATAATGGTGCAGGATGCTTCTGCCCAGAGCAACCGAATGCAGAAAAGAATAGGAGTCCATCTCGGATTGCTTGGCGATCCCTTCCCCACATTGCTCGGTTTCAACGCGAACTATAACGTGATGGATTGGGTGCGAGTGACGGCTGGTTACGGAAGCATTACGGCCACTGTCACAGGCGGCGAACTCTCGGCCACAACGTTTGGTTTTGGCGGGCGGTTTTTTGTGCCTGACTGGAATTTCTCTCCGGTCGCAGGAATAAGCTGGGCAACGGTGTCCGTCACAGTGACAGGGACCGGCATCATCGGAGACGTCGGTGGATTCTCGGGAAGCGGGAGCCACCTGTACGCCACGTTTGGATTCGACTGGCAGACGGGAATGGGCTTCAGCCTCGGCGCAGGATATAACCTCTCTTTGAAGTCGGGGGTTGGGGGACTTCCCTATGTCAATCTGGGTTGGTATTTCTAGCCCCTCGCAGATTTTCCTCGATAACGGCCGCGCTCACCCGCGGCCGTTTCTTTGTACACCTCTTTGGTTTCAGGTATCAGGTTTCAGGTTCAAGGTTCATAGGTTACGCCGCTTAACTGAGAGCTGACCGCTGTGAGCTGACGGCTTCCCCAATTGTATTTCCCTCGATTCATCGGTATATTACCTCCGATGAATATCTCTTCTGAGAACCTTGACGAAGCTTTTTCGGACATCATCACGGGGAAAGAAGTGACGCGCTCGAAGCATGAATTGGTCATGAATGGGAAGCCGGTCGTCGATCAATTCCTGAAGGCACTTCAAAGGCACGGATTCGAGAAAACAATCGTCGGGAAGGTCGAGGTGAATGTCGGTGAACGCGTACCGGCATTCTTCATTGAAGAACCTATCGCCTATTTCGGCTGGGTCTTTTGGGAGAAATTCACCAGCGACAAAGCACGAAAGCTGTGGGGCTCGGTGGTCAAAAACGTCAAGGGAGACTGGGCGATACAGATATCGCCGGCGAAGTCTTCGCCCATCTACGCCAACCCGTCACTCAAGATTGAGATGGACGCCGACAATCCCGTGACTCTGTAAGCTCAAAGGAGGATTTCTGATAACGATAAACCGATCTACCTGACAGAATGCAAAAGCAACTTGCGGTCACCGCTCTTAAGATTTTTCTCCCTTCCGGTTTTGATTTCTGGCGTACGGTTTTCAGCCACGGTTGGTGCTCCCTCCTTCCGTTCAGAGTGAACAAGAACCTCGAAACATTCTCACGCCTTCTCCGGCTGAAGGACGGTACACTGGCCGACTGCACGATCAAGGCTTCAACGAGCTCTTTGCGAGTTGATGCGCTGTCTGCCTCCCCGCTGACAAAAGATCAAGGAACCGAAGTCCGGGACCTCCTTTCCGCCTGCCTCAGGTTGGAGGAGGATTTTTCTCCCTTTCACACCGAGGCACGACGATATCCGCAATATCGTTGGATCGCGAAACGCGGGGTCGGCAGACTCCTTCGCGCTCCTACGGTGTTCGAAGACCTGATTAAGATGATGTGCACAACGAATTGCAGCTGGTCGCTGACAACGAACATGGTCCATAATCTCGTCGGAGAGCTTGGCGAGAAGCATCCGGACGGGTTTATGAGCTTCCCAACACCTCAGGCGATCGCAGGGGTCTCGGAGAAGTTCGTGCGCAAGGCGATACGGGCCGGCTACCGCTCCCCGTACCTCATCGAGTGTGCCGAACGTGTGGCAAGCGGAGAACTGGATGTTGAATCGTGGCGGACATCTGTCCTTTCAACCGAGGATTTGTATCGTCTTGTCCAGGGAGTGAAAGGGATGGGGCCTTACGCAGCCGGGAATCTCCTTCGATTGCTCGGGCGCTACAGTCATCTTGCTCTCGACTCGTGGGTCCGATCGCAGTATGCAGAGGTCCAATACAACGGAAGGAGAGTCAGCGATCGCACCATTGAACGCGCGTACCGAAAGTACGGAAGATGGCAGGGCCTTTTCTTCTGGCTGGAAATGACCCGCCCGTGGTTTGACAAGAAATTCCCCGACTGGTAATGCTCATCCCGTTTCTTCACTCCGTCATTCGGCGTCAGATCCTGAGGCATGGCTTCAAAAGCAAACAAGTTCTGCTGAACGGACAGTCGTTTCATTATTATGAGCGCGCACCGGATAACCCATTGGGCGTTCTGGTTCTGATTCACGGACTGGGAACCTCAGCATCGACTTGGATCAACGTGTTTCCTCATCTTGGCCGTTATCACGTGTTTGCCCCCGATCTGCCCGGATTCGGCCTCTCTCCCCCGCTTGACCGCGTTCCAACGATCGATCGGTACGTTCAGTTCGTGGAGGATTTCGCGGAAGCTGCGGTGAGGGGCCCATTTGCGCTTCTTGGCCATTCAATGGGCGGCTGGATCACGATGAAATACACACTTGCCCATAAGGAGAGGGTCAAGCATCTGCTCCTTATCAACACGGCCGGGATCTATTACCAGGGAGTCGACAAGCTGCGCGACGCCTTCATTCTCCATTCAACGCGCGACACGAGAGCATTGCTCGACCTGATTTGGGTTCGGTACCCATGGTATTTCCGCCCTTTCACTCCTTTCGTGTTTGAAGACCTGGTGAGGCGAAAGGTGCCGGAGATTGTCAGCAGCGTTCGCGAAGCCGATTTCGTCAACGCCGACCTTGGCCGAATGACCATGCCCGTCAGCGTCATCTGGGGGTTGGGCGACAAGCTGATCTCTGCCGAAGCATTGAGAGTCCTGGAGGAGAAGCTCCCTGCCCGGCGGATCTACACAATTCGCGAATCTGGCCATGTTCCTCAACTTCAAACACCGGGCGAACTCGTCGCAATTCTTCACAAAGCACTGTATGAAAGTATTGTATGAACCGGATGAGGGAAATTGAGCTTGAGCTGGAAAGGGGGGATAAAGCTGAACGGGAGGGTAACTCAGGACGCGCGAGAGTCTGCGCGAGACGGGCGGTGGGGATAGCGCTGGAGGACTACTACGCGCGGATGGGGAAAGATTCGGGAAAGGATGCCGTGAAGCTGCTTGCGCATCTCTCCGAAGAAAAGAACGTGCCAAAACACATCCAGGACGCCGCGCACCGATTGCAGTCTCGTGTACGTCCCGATTTCACTTCGGTTTCCGAACATCCGATGACCGATGCCCGCATGATAATCGATTTTCTCACAACCGTCCGCTAACCGTTTCATTGCGTCATCACCAGGGTCTCTTCCTCAATGCAATCCAGGAATGTAACAGCATACCAGCATTGGATCTCGAGCTCATCGAGAAGGATTTCCTCGATTTCCATCCATTCCCGATCAGTCAGTCGTCGGAGCGAATAGCGTCTTTGCATGGCGACCTCCTTTTCCTGAATACTACCGTTGCTGCTGCAAAGGCTGTACCAATGATCACAGGCTCATTATTTTGACGCAAAAACGAAAGCCCCCGTTCCTTTCGGGCGGGGGCTGTGCGGTTTTTACTGCAAGTGTGTCTTCTAGGGAACCAGATAGGGAAAACCCCAAAGTTGCGTTGCCCAGGGTGCAGCATCATCGAACAGCGAATTGCGCGTGACGGCCGACACATAGAAATGGTGACGTCCCTTGATGTGGCTGTCCCACGAGAATTCGTAGACCCGGGTGTAAGGGCCGCTGCCCGTCTCGGAGACAAGGATTGCACGCCGATGCAGGGGACGCATCATCGCAGGCCTGTGGAGCATAACGAAATCGGTGTCCGATTCCGTGCTGGTAACCGTTATTCGGACTGTGATGGGAGTCGTCATCCCAAGACTGGGCATCTGACGACCGCCGAATCCCGCGAACCTGAGATAGTATTCGTTCGGATCTGTCACGGTGAGCGTATCCGTTCCGATGATTGCCTGAAGCTGGTCGATCGTAATCAGGGAATTGAGGGTGCCGCCTTTCAGCGCGGAGATTTCGCGCATCCTCCAATTGTCGCGAATACGATTCGTGTTGGCAATCTTGAAGAATTTCACCTTGCGCGTCAGTGTTTCGGTGAAAGGCTTGCTGACGATCGCCACCGTTGTATCCTGTAGTGAATCCAGTGCCGCAATCTTCACGTTGCCCGAAATAGTCTTTATGATTGTGGCAATGACAACCGTATCGGCCAGATCCTCAAAACTCACGGTTCGCGAAACGCTCGTGACCTGCCTTCCCCACACGATGGGAATGATGGCCGCAGACGTCTTCATCAGCGAGACGGACGGGAGGTCCTGGGCTCCGGAAAGGACCGTTGTATCGTTAGTGAAGAGCTGGTCACTGTCCATCATTTCCTGAAAAACAGTGAATTTGTCTTCGACCGGCTCGGTGGTTGACTGGCATCCCCACAAGAACAAAGCGGCCGCGAAAACTCCCGCCAGACCGAACATCAATCGCTTCCTCATAACAACCCTCCATAAGAATTATGAAAAACCACGGCTTTGGGCCGTTTTAGCGAAGTCCAATGTTTGACACATAAGTTAGCGCGCACGTTTAATCGGCCAGGTGACTTGCGTCAATTGCACCGATTTCTCATGATCTTTTTTGGGATCTCCCTTGACACAAGAAAGAAAACACGGTATAATATGACAAATATGTCGTGCATAAAATCTTCTTATTGACATAATTGTCCAAACACATGAAACAGACTCTGGCAGATAGAATACGGGAAGCGCGCACTCAACGGGGGCTTGATCAGGCAAAATTGGCCTCCAAACTCGACATCGCAACGAGGACGCTCCAGCGCTGGGAAAAAGGAGAACAGGTGCCAGACAGCAACGATCTCATCAGGCTCGCGAAGACCACGGGGGTCGCACCACACTGGATATTGACGGGAGAAGGCTCTATGTACGTTACCGAGTATCCTCAGGGGAAGATTCTGCCGCTTCAGACAAACCGATACAAAAAGGTCGACCTCATTTCGCTTCCCCTCCTCTCTTCCGTGCCCGGCGGAGCCCCGAGTCTCATGTTTCACCCGGAGCACGTGGAAAAGCACATTACGGTCGATGACATTCATGACTCAAGCGCATTCGCCCTCGAGGTAAAAGGAAACAGCATGGCTCCGCGCATCGAAGACGGAGACATCATTGTGGTAAGCCCGAAGTTCGACTCACGGAGCGGCGATATCTGCGTTGTTCGGGTGGGTGAGGAAGACACAGTGAAGCGGGTCAAGATCGATGAGAACCTCGTTTATCTCATTCCGCTCAATCCTGACTACGAACCGATGGCGGTGAAAAAGCGCGACGTGACGTTCATGTGGAAGGTGGTAAAGGTAATCAAGAACCTGTGAAATGAGTGGATGTTGTCGTTTTGGTGGTTGACGAATTATTGATTTCGTGATTGCCCTGCGAGGCCGTCCTCCTTTGCGTAGAAGACATCGGCGGAAAGATTATTAATGACCATTGTCTCCCCCCTGTGTTGGATCTGGATACTGCGCAGAAACAATGTCGCCCTGATTCCCTCAGCCGTACCGCTCACCGTCATTTTCTCCGCAGGAACGTTCCCGACACTCTCACCAGAATATTCTGCAATGAGTTCGGATGCCAATCGGCGAATGTTGATTCCCAGGGTTCTCACACCGTTTGCACCGTCCTTCATAATAATCACCAGCGTGTCAAGTCCTGCGCTCAATTCCAGAACAACGCCGTCTTCCCGCAATTCGACCTTTCGGCGTCCGCGGTCCATGTACTGCAGACGGACCATCCGATCAAAGCCACGAACGTCGAGCGAGAGATTCTGATTCATGCTGAATGTGGCAAAACCGCCGCCGCTCCCGGGCCACAGCTTCACGTATTCTGCTCCGAGCATCCCTGCAACAACTACCGGATCCTTCCATCCCAACGCGGAGTCGCTCCTCAGGTTCTCGCCAAACCACGGCTGAATCCCGTCAAATCCGTGAACCTCGTGCAGGTAATCGAGGATCGAGCTGATCTGCTTTGAATCTTCGTAGCGTACGGCTGCCGCGGGTTTCCGGACGCTCCCGTCGACGAGGATTTTTTCACGGACAAGGAGTTCCCGCAATCTCCCGGTTTGACTCTGCTCTGAAACATGAAACATCCCCCACGAACCAAAACCTACCACCAGAGCAAAAACACCCAGCGAAGCCGGAATTACTTTGATACTCTTTGCCTTGCTGAGAAGAAAGTACGCAACGATGAAGATGAGCCATACGGCAAGGACTGCGGCGCCATAGCGGGCTTCTGTGATTCCGTATTCGGAAATCCGTCTCCAGAGCGCCAATGGAAACATGAGGGCGGGGGGAATCATGAGAACATAAAACCATCGGAAAGCCGGTTTCAGCCAGCCTGCATCTTCGCTGTCGCGCACGGGATGCAGAAGGAGAAGCGAGAGAATCCCTGTCGCGGAGAAACCAATGATGAGCTTGCTGATCCATCCTTCCGACCACTCCCAGGAGAAGACGATCTTTGCGATATATGCATAGACGATCACGACATAGATGATTGCGAGCGGAGCCAGCGCGTAGTTGACGAGGATTTTCAGGCTTTTCGGATACTCAGTAAGACGGTCGAGCCCCTTCAGATCTTCCGGAATACCAGCGAGAAAGAGCCATGTATTCAAAACACCGAACGTCATGATCCAGAGTTCGGCGTACCGTTTGCCGGGCATATTCATAGTGAAGAGTTGATCGAGAGCAGCGAGCGCGAGAGTAAGGCCGAGATAGAGAATATGCGAATAAAGCAGGGCTCCAAGGATACGGAACAGAAGTGTCTTATTGTAATGCCAGAATCCGTTCTGCTCACCGGCGCTGAGGAACGGCCCAACCGACACAAACAGGTGCAAGGCAATCAAAAGTACCAGCAGTCGCTGCATGTGGAATGCCGGGCCCGCGGAGAGAGTTGTCGGAACTGTGAAAGCATATCCAACCAGGAGTGCAATTCCGAGCGCCTGTGCTCCAAGGGAGCGCCAGCGTCCCCAGGCTCTCTTTTCCGCCACAATCGTCAAACCGAACAGCAATGGAATTCCAAGGATGGAAGCAAAGAGAATATTGAACAACACAGTCGCCCTTTCCGGACCTTCATGATCCACCAGAATCAGGGCCGAGACCGTACCGAGGAGAGCACTGCAGAGAACAAACGGAAACCGAAGAAACGTACGAAAAGCACCTTGAAGAACCAGCTCGAAAGAGGGAAGTTTCATGGGATTCTCCGGATCAACAAAGCGGAAGGAGAAGAGAGCACGACAGCGGATTGTGGTTTTTCCAAGGTACATCATTTTGACGACTATCGCCTCACACCTAAAAAATGCCGCAAATAGGAGTTTTCCTATGAAAAACCGTTAATCTTGAGAGATATCACATCCTTCCCATTTCACAATTCGTCATATTGTTTGTGGAACCTTTATTACGGCAGTCCTTACAATATCGCGGGCTGCCATTTTATTCATCATAAGGAGTCATTGTATGAAGAAGCTCATAACACTGCTGTTTGTGCTCAGCCTAGCCGCGAGCGCCATGGCGCA
>DATDRF010000032.1:0-5029 GCA_035291905.1 Bacteroidota bacterium | reverse complement strand
TGGGGAAGAATATGCGCGTATGAGAGGACAGGTTGACAAGATTCTCGACATGGCAGCGCTGGAAGATGGAGATGTGGAGTTTCATCGCGAACTGCTGGATCTCCACACGTTGATCCTCAAAACCGCAGAACACGCCTCCCTCGAGATTTCTTCGAAGGGAGGAACCGTTGCAACCGAGCTGAGGGCCTCCAGAAGGACTGTCCTCGCGGACGCCATTCACCTTGAAAACGTACTGCGTAACGTGCTGGATAATGCCGTGAAGTACTCCCCCGCCGCCCCCGATATCCGAATCTCGACCGAAAACATTCATGACACAATATTGATGCGAATCTCCGATCATGGGATAGGCATTCCCAGGGAGTATCAGCAGAACGTGTTCGAAAAATACTTCCGCGTGCCGACGGGAAACATTCACGACGTCAAGGGATTCGGCCTGGGCCTGAGCTATGTGAAGCTTGTTATCGAGGCCCATGGAGGAAAAGCCGTGCTTGAGAGTGAAACTGGAAAAGGGACTACGATAACGCTGCGATTGCCGGTGACAGAGCAATGAAGAGAACCGTCCTCCTCCTTGAAGACGACATGAACCTCGGTTTTGTTCTCCAGGAACATCTCGAGTCAAACGGATTTGTCGTGACCTTGCGAACCAACGGTGAGGAAGGCCTGGTTGAAACGAGAGGAAAGAAATTCGACCTGTGTCTGGTGGATGTGATGATGCCACGAAAGGACGGTTTCACTTTCACCAAGGAGTTGCGTCAAAACGACAAGGAGACGCCGGTCATTTTTCTGACGGCTAAAGCACTCAAAGAGGATCGGATTCAGGGATTCATGGTCGGAGGAGATGACTACGTGACGAAGCCATTCAGTATGGAGGAACTCCTTCTTCGAATCAGAGCGGTGCTTCGCAGGACGACCGGTCAGGCAAGAAAAGCGGGGGAGCGGACCGAGTTCAAACTCGGCAATTCCTTGTTCGACAGCACCTGGCAGACACTGACCGTCAAATCGTCCAAGCGCACGCTAACAGCCACAGAATCGCAGCTGCTCCAACTGCTCTGCGATCGGATGAATTCAGTAGTGGACAGGTCGGAGATTCTGAAGAGTGTTTGGGGGGACGATAGCTACTTCAACGGCCGCAGCCTCGACGTCTTCATTTCACGCCTTAGAAAATACCTCGCCCCTGACCGATCCGTGGAAATCATGAATGTCCACGGAAAAGGGTACAAACTTGTGGTAAGAGAAGCAGAAGAAGAACGAACCACGAAGACACCAAGAACACGAAGGTAGCGCCCCGCCTCGTTATCTGCCTCCCGCCGGAAGATTCTCCTCGAGATATCCTGTTAACAGTTCATAAAGATGGCGCGTCGTGTTTCTTCCCTCGTAAATCCCGTGTGATCTGTTGGGATACGCCATCATCGTGAACTTCTTGTTCAGCTCAACCATCTTGTTGACAAGGGCCTCCGAATTCTGAAAATGCACGTTGTCATCCCCCGTCCCGTGCACAAGGAGGAGGTTTCCCTTAAGACCTTCAGCGTGGGTAATCGGTGATCCGTTCTTGTAGCCTTCTGGATTCTCCTGAGGCGTCCCCATGTAGCGTTCCTGATAGATCGTGTCGTAATATTTCTGATCCGCGACCGGAGCGACGGACATCCCCGTATGATAAAGATCAGGATAGCGGAACATCATGTTGAGGGTCATCGAGCCTCCCCCGCTCCAACCCCAGATTCCCACCCGCGTTGCGTCCACAAAGGGCCAGGAGGTAATGACTTTTGCCGCAGCCGCCTGATCCATCGAGGCGAGGATTCCGATCTGTTTGTACACGCTTTTTCTCCAGGCACGACCGCGCGGCGCAGGAGTGCCGCGATTGTCGACACTCACGACGATGTATCCTTTTTGCGCCAGCATGACGTGCCAGAGATATCCGCTACCTCCCCATTGGTCCATCACCGTTTGTCCTGCCGGCTCTCCATAGATATGGAACAACACCGGGTACCTTTTCGAGGCATCGAAATCGGGCGGCTTGATCATCCATCCGTCCAACTGAATGCCTTCGCCGATGTCGACACGGAAGAATTCCGCAGGGGATCGCTTCAAGGCATGAACGGTTTCGCGCAGCTTGGTATTTGCCGAGACAGACCTGACAACTTTGTGTGATGGAAGCCGTACAAGGTCCGTCGTTGGCGGTTCACCAAACGACGTGAAGGAATGAAACGCCCACATTCCGCTGGGGGCAATGGTGTAGGAATGCCTGCCTGCCTGATCCGACGGGGAAAGCCTTTCCGGTTTTCCCTTGCCGTTCATACGGGCACGATAAAGATACCTCTGCGTGGGATTTTCAGGCGATGCGAGGAAGTAGAGCCAGCCTCCCTTTTCGTCGATATGTTGAATATCGATGACATCGTACTCCCCGGGGGTGGCGAGAGAAATTGTGCCGCCTGTGCGAGAGGCGAGATATGCGTGTCGCCACCCGTCCCTCTCGGAGACCCATGTGAATTTCTTTCCGTTCTCCATCCAGTTCAAATCGTCTCCGATATCGATCCAGGCATCGTCCCGTTCCGTGAGGACGGTGCGAACCTTGCCGGTACGGACATCGCCCAACATGATCTGCAGAGTATTCTGGCTGCGGTTGAGATGCTGAAGCACAATTTCATCCGAACTTGCCGCCCAATCCATTCTCGCGATGTAGTTATTGCGTTGATCGCCGGGGACATCCATCCATCGCGTCGGTCCTCCTTCAATCCTCACCACTCCGACCCGACCCGCGGAATTCGTCGTTCCCGTCTTCGGGTACTGGACGGGAATGACAAAGGAGTACAGGGAATCCGTGTTGTTGATAAGGAGGAAATCCCGCACCCCTGCAGCGTCAAGCTGCCAGTAGGCAATGTGTTTGCTGTCGGGACTCCAGCGCATTCCATCCCGAAGGCTGAGTTCTTCTTCATAGACCCAATCAAACGTACCATTGATGATCGTCGTACTACCGTCTGAAGTCAGTTGCTTTCGGTCGCCGCCCTCGACATCCTCGACGTACACATTGTTTTCTGCGACATAGCAGACCTTCCTGCTGTCAGGCGAGAATTTTGCAAACATGAGTGTTGACGATTTTGCAATGCCGCCCATCTGTCTCAACACACGGGATTTCAGATTCAACACCCAATAATCCCCGCGAGTATTCTGACGCCACACTCTTTGAGAATTCGTGAAAACAAGAAGATACGATGCGTCGGGGGACCAGGAGTAGTCCTCGATCCGGAGCGGTTCGCTCTTGCCTTTCGGAATCAACAGGTTGGCCGAAACCAGAACCTGACGCTTGCCCGACTCGCTTTCATACTGTACGATATCCCTTCCGCCGGCGGTTTCGGATCCCTCAAGGGTTGTGTATCCCGAGCCGTCTGCCAGCCAGCGCGCGGGGCCAAAACGATCGCCGCGAAAATCAGCCGAACTGAAGATCCGCTCCAACGAGAGCAAGGATCGGTCCTGCGCGAGCGCGGGGACGGAGACAATTATCAGAATGAAAACAACGACCAGCCGGTTAAGACGATTCATGATTTATCCCTTTCGTCAACTACGAAGATTCCGCCAAATGTTCAATTCCCTCTTCGCGCAGGCCTGTCGGGAAGATTCGGGTCCAGATAACCTCTGGCAATGCGCGTCTCAATGTAAAAGAGATCCTCCGCAACCTGGAATTCCGAAGGATCGGTGAGATTCAGTTTGGCGGTGTTCCAAGAGGTTGTCGGGTAGATAAACTCGAACTTTCCCGGAGAGGTGGTGACCTTCACGGGCATTTGGAATTCCTTGACCTCAGCGTTCCACCGATACATGGCGGTGACATCATTTCCCTTCTTGGTCACATTCACCTGGAGGACAGGAATTTTCGTCTTCTTCAGATATTGATCAAAGAAATAGGAGAGGTCTTTTCCCGTTTTCTCATTGACGAAGTTGAAGAAGTCATCGGCCTTTACGATGCTTCTCATATATTTCGTCGAAAAACCCCGAATTGTGCTGAACCAGAGGGGATCATTGTCGACAACACTCCGGAGAGTGTTCAGGACCAGTTGTCCTTTGTCATACATATCGCCGGAACCACGGTATTGAACATTGTAGATGCCGATAATCGGGCGGTCATTCCGCACGTTCGTTTTTTTCCCGTTGATGTATTTAAGTGATTCTTCCCTTCCGTAGAGCTCCTCCACATAGACCGCCTCCGCGTATGCGCCAAAGCTCTCGTGCATCCACATATCCGCAATGTCGCTTGAAGTGAGGCTGTTCCCCCACCATTCGTGCGCAGTTTCGTGAATAATGATGAAGTCGAATTTCAACCCGACGGCGGACGAGGCTCGTCCTCTGTAGCCTTGCACGTATCCGTTGCCATATGCGACAGCCGACTGATGCTCCATCCCGTTGTGCGGACTCTCGATCAGTTTGTATCCATCCTTCCAAAAGGCATATGGACCAAAATACTTCTCAAAGGATTTCAGCATGGGTTTCACCTGCTGAAACTGAACTTTGGCCTTCTCGAGATTCTCCGGCATCACGTAGTAATCGAGTGTGTATTCGTGTTCTTCACCTTTGTACGTATCACGGAAATGGGCAAATTTCCCGATGTTGATCGTCACGTTGTAGTTGTTGATGGGACTGCCGACGAACCAATCATATCGTTTCCATCCATCGGGGAGCGTCGTAATGCCTCGTAGTTTGCCGTTGGAGACATCCTCCAATCCCGGCGGGACAGTCATGCTGATCATCATGCTGTCGGGTTCATCCGATTGATGGTCTTTGTTGGGCCACCAGATACTTGCCCCCGTCCCCTGGCATGTGACGCACACCCAGGGATTTCCCTCGCTGTCATATCGCCACGTGAGTCCGCCCTGCCACGGCGGATTCTCGGCGATCTGAGGTATTCCCGAGTAAGAGAATTTCAACGCATGCAAGGTCCCTTTTTTCACTTTGGCCGGAAGCTTCACAAACACTGCGTTGGATTCCCGCTCGTATGTGGCAGCTTTTCCGTCGATGGTTATTCCGTCGACGTTCAGGTTTG
>DATDRF010000031.1:0-2689 GCA_035291905.1 Bacteroidota bacterium | reverse complement strand
AAAAGAATTGCGGAGGGCGAAGGAAATCGCCATGGAGGAAATGCAGATAGAGGCGAGGCGACTGGGAGCAAATGCGATCATTGGAGTCGATTTGGATTACGAGACCGTAGGAAAGAGCATGCTGATGGTGAGCGCGAGCGGTACCGCGATCGAAGTGGAAGAATGAGAAAATCAACCACGAAGACACCAATGGCACAAAGGTGTCCTGAAGGCTTTGTGCTCTTTGTGTCTTTGTGTTTACTGTTTTTGAAGAGGAGACCAATGAACACGCCAAGACAATTGCTCACTTTGCTTTTCCTGCTTTCCTTTTCCTTATCCACAATATTCCCTCAATCTCCTCCCAGGGCTCGTGACCTCGGTCTTCCTTTTGACGGATCCCCGGGAACCCACAACGCCATCACTGACGTCCAGGGAGTCGAAGTGGGCCATGAGACCATCATCTCCGGCGAAGGAAAACTTGTCGTCGGAAAGGGGCCCGTTCGAACCGGAGTGACAGTCGTTTTTCCGAAAGGAAAGGACTACAAAGACCGCGTCTTTGCTGCCTGGTTCTCGCTCAACGGGAACGGTGAAATGACGGGGACAACGTGGATTGAGGAGTCCGGATGCCTGGGGAGTCCCATTCTCATTACGAATACTCACAGCGTGGGAACAGTGCGCGATGCCGTGATTCAGTGGAATATCGCACGCGGAGGCACAGACGGCTATTCCGGCGACATCAGTCTCCCTGTCGTCGCCGAAACATGGGATGGGTTTCTCAACGATATCAACGGCTTCCACGTGAAAAAGGAACATGTGGTCCAGGCGCTTGAGTCGGCAAAGGCAGGTCCTGTTGCAGAGGGGAATGTGGGTGGCGGAACAGGCATGACAGCCCACGGATTCAAAGGGGGAATCGGGACTTCCTCGCGGAAGCTTGATGAACGCTCCGGTGGGTACACCGTCGGTGCCCTTGTCCAGGCGAACTACGGATCCCGTCAGCAATTCAGAATTCTTGGCGTTCCGGTGGGAACTGAAATCACCGATCTGCGTCCGACACCAGGAAAGAAGGATGACGGCGCTGGCTCGATCATCGTCGTGCTCGCTACCGATGCGCCGCTCTTGCCGCACCAGCTGAAGAGATTGGCTACGCGTGTTGCCCTCGGCGTGGGGACGATGGGAGGCCGCGGTGAGAATTCATCAGGCGACATTTTCATTGCTTTTTCCACCGCGAATCCCGAAGCTTCGAAAACAGATGGAGTCGCGCAGCTGACAATGCTTCCAAATGAACGTATCAATCCGATCTTCTGGGCCGCCGTTGACGCAGTTGAAGAAGCGATTGTCAACGCAATGGTTGCAGCAAAAGACATGGTAGGAAGAGACGGAAACAAAGTCTATGCTCTCCCCCACGATCGGCTGCTTGAAGTGATGAAGAAGTACAACCGACTTGATTGATGACCTCGTTGAAAAGCGATAACACAGAGTTCACAGAGAAGGCACAGAGAACACGGAGGTTGGACGCAGTCTCAGTGCTCTTCGTGTCTCCTCTGTGTTCTCTGTGTAATGTCTTTCCTCTCAGCCTCTCGCAATCATGCGACTAAATCCTTTTTCGCTTGAACGCTATTTCGCCAAGCACGAATTCACGGCGAAGTATCTGCTGAGCTCTTCTGACTGCGAGACACTAAGCCAGCGGGAGCTGGTCGAGATGGCCGATTCCACCACGGGCGACATGTGGAAGAATCTCCGGCTCGGGTACACGGAATCGCCAGGCCATCCTCTCCTCCGCCGCGAAATCGCCAATCTCTACAAGACCGTCTGGCCCGACGATATTCTGGTTCTCACCCCGGAAGAGGGGATCTTCATCGCAATGAATTCCTTGTTGAAGCAGGGGGACCATGTCATCATCCTCTCTCCCTGCTATCAGTCTCTTTCTGAGATTGCAGCCGGCACCGGGGCCGATGTTACACGGTGGATGCTGGAAACCGACGGGGTCAAATGGAGACTCGATCTTTCATTCCTTCAGCGTTCCATCCGAAACTCAACAAAACTCCTCATCATCAATTTCCCCCATAATCCCACCGGCTTTCATCCCGACCAAAAGACGTTCGATGCAATTCTCGATTTCGCCAGGGAAAAAGGAATTACCGTTTTTTCGGATGAAATGTATCGGTATGCGGAATACAAGCCGGAAGATAGGCACCCTTCTGTCGCCGACATCTATGAAAAAGGAATCTCGCTTGGCGGACTTTCGAAATCCTTCGGTCTGCCGGGCTTGCGAATAGGATGGCTGATGACGAAAGACAAAGAGTTGATGAAGAAGTTGAATGAGATGAGAGACTACACCACAATCTGCAGCAGCGCGCCGAGTGAGATTCTCGGCATCATTGCCTTGCGCGCGAGAGACCGCATTCTTGATCGCACACACGAAATCATTCTTCAGAATCTCGATCAAGCCGACAAGTTCTTTGCCGATTATCATTCATTCTTCGAATGGATCCGGCCGACGGCCAGTCCGGTTGCATTTCCCCGACTGAAATATCCTGAGGCCGTCGAGAAGTTCTGCGACAAACTCGCGGAAAGCAAAGGCGTCATGCTTGTGCCAGGATCGCTCTTTGAATTCCCCGGGAATCATTTTCGGATAGGATTGGGGAAGAAGAATTTTCCTGAGGCTTTGGGGGTGCTCGGGGAATACGCCCTTGAGCTCAGACCTTCCAAA
>DATDRF010000030.1:0-15871 GCA_035291905.1 Bacteroidota bacterium | reverse complement strand
GCATCGTATCTTATGCCATAGAAACAACTAGAGACTCAATGCACTATAATCAAGCATTACAGAGGTTTACCCTGTTTGTAGCAATTTGTATTCTCGTACTTATTGTCGCCGGGGGGTTGGTGACAAGCACAGGATCGGCATTGGCTGTACCGGATTGGCCTCTCTCGTATGGTCAGGTGATGCCTCCCATGGTCGGGGGAATCCTCTACGAGCACGGCCATAGGATGATTGCGACGTTTGTAGGGGTGCTCACCACTGTTCTTGCGGTCTGGTACTGGCGGAAAGAATCACGAAATTGGGTGAGATATCTGGCTCTGGGAGCATTGGCGGCAGTTATCGCCCAGGGAGTCCTCGGGGGCCTCACCGTCCTGTTTCTCCTTCCAACACCTGTTTCCGTGAGTCACGCAACCCTGGCTCAGACCTTTTTCGTCATTATCTCGTCCCTTGCACTCTTCACATCCCGATGGTGGATGGAGAACCAACTCAGCTTGCACGATGAAGAGGGGGGGACGTCGTTGAGTCGTCTCACGATGATTCTGGTCGCTGTGATCTACGTCCAATTGATTCTCGGCGCGCTCATGCGACATACGCAATCGGGTTTGGCTATCCCCGATTTTCCCCTCGCTTACGGGCAACTCATTCCTTCTTTCTCGTCCGATGCGATGGAACGGTACAATCAATTCCTACTCGCTCATGATTTCCGGATTGCCGCTGATGGGCCGATCCTGCAGGGTCAGGTTCTCATCCATTTTCTTCATCGCGTATGGGCTCTCGTTGTCTCCGTGTTCATTGTTCTTACGGGAGTCCGCGCTTACAGGCTGGGTTCCAGATTTCCCCGGCTTAAGCTTCTTGCAGGGACATTGTTTTTCCTGCTCGCTGTACAAGTGACACTGGGAGCCTTGACGGTGCTCAGCGGAAAAGAAGTCGTTCTAACGACCGCACATGTTGCCACCGGGGCAGTGCTGCTTGTTGTTTCGGTTCTCATGCTCTTGCACGTGTTTCGGTACAGGAACATCTCCTGGAAGGGCGCAAAATCTCTTGTTGAACCCCGCGAGGCCCTCGCATGATGAACGAAGCACAGATCGTCGCAAAAGAGAGCGCTCTGCTTCGTGCGAAGGTCGCAGATTATATCACCCTTACGAAACCTGAGCTCACGTTTCTTTCGGTCCTCACTGCGTTGTGCGGTTTCTATCTCGCATCCGAGACATTCGATCTTCTTTCGTTCACCTGGGTAGGACTTGGTACTCTCTTTCTTGGTGGGGGAGCGGGGACGTTGAATCAGTATCTCGAACGCAACTACGACGGACTGATGAAGCGAACGGAACGTCGTCCGCTTCCGTCAGGGAGAATGCAGTCAGTCACCGCTCTGACATTTGGACTCACACTCTCGGCAGCCGGACTTGGCATCCTTTTCGTTCTCTCGGGCGTTCTCCCTGGACTTCTTGGTCTTCTGACGATAAGCTCATATCTGTTGGTCTATACCCCAATGAAGCGCGTTTCTCCGAGTTCGACTCTCATCGGAGGTATTCCCGGGGCACTTCCTCCGTTGATCGGTTGGACGGCGGCATCGGGTGCAATCACCACAGGGGGATGGATCCTCTTTCTCATACTCTTCTTTTGGCAGATGCCCCACTTCTTCTCGCTTGCATGGATGTATCGAAAGGATTATGCCCGGGCCGGGTACCGAATGCTGACAGCACAGGATCCGGTTGGTACAAAAACAAGCCTGCACATAGTTGTTCACTGCATTCTGCTCTTGTTAACAAGTATCCTCATGACATTCGCAGGATTGACTGGGAATATGTATGCAGTGGGTGCGACGATTCTCGGAGTGAGTTTTGTCGGATTCGCCCTTATGTTCCGATGGTCTTCCGGAGATGCCGGGTCGACCGCTGTTGCGAAAGCAAATCAATCTTCCCGCTACCTGTTTTTTGCCTCGCTTCTTTACCTTCCAGCACTTATGTTTCTGATGACCGTCGACAAGGTATAAGCGACGGTTCAAGATTTCACCCGTTAACTTCCATGCGAAACTCGCTGAAACGATTGGAACGCGCAGTTCCTCTGATGAGGATCTCCAATCTGCGCCATCTGTACAACGAGACAACGGCGCTCAACGGAATTACTCTGGATGTCCGCGAAGGAGAGATCCTGGGGATCCTCGGTCCCAACGGTGGGGGCAAGAGCACATTGTTCAAGATCCTGTCGACTTCGCTGGTTCCGTCTGAAGGGGATGCGACGATCGTCGGGGAAAGCGTCACGGTCAATCCGGATCGAGTCAGGGAGAAGATCGGAGTAGTCTTTCAGTCGTTCGGGCTTGATAGTAAATTGACCGTCAGAGAGAACCTCGAATATCAGGGAAACCTCTATCTGCTTCAGGGCGAGATTCTGGATGAACGGATAAGCTCGTTGCTCAAGGCCTTCGGGCTTGTCGAGCGCTCCGACGACCTTGTCGGGTCTCTTTCAGGGGGGCTCCAGCGAAGGGTCGAGATAGCTAAGGGAGTCATGCACAGGCCGAAAGTGTTGCTTCTCGATGAACCTTCGACCGGGCTGGATCCGTCGGCTCGCCTTGATCTTTGGCGCTATCTTGAGCATTGCCGGGAAGAGGAGCGAACCACGATCGTCCTGACGACCCATCTGGCTGAAGAAGCCGAAAAATGTGACCGTATTGCGATCCTCGATAGCGGTGCACTGGTGGTTTCAGGCACCCCGGCAGAACTCAAGAATGCAATTGGAGGCGATGTGGTTCTTGTGCGGTCCAGGAATGTGCAACTGTTGAAGGGGAAACTCCAACGGGCTTTTTCGATGCCGGTATCCGTCGTGCGGAATGAACTGCTGATTGAAGTAGCCAATGGACACCGGTTCATTCCCAGGTTGATACGGGCATTCCCGGATTTGGTCACCTCGGTGACGCTTCGAAAGCCGACACTGGAGGATGTTTTCGTCCACACGACGGGACATGCACTTCAGGCAAACGGAATGGACGGATCATTGTGACGAATAATATTCTGCCTGTGATTGCCCTTATTCGGCGTGAGCTATTGCGCTTCGTTCGTGAACGAAGCAGGATGGTCGGTGTCGTTGCTTCGCCCATTTTGTTTTGGATCGTGATAGGCTCAGGGCTGAATCGCTCGTTTCGGCAGGAGGGGAGCGCCGGCGAGATCAATTACCTTGAATATTTCTTTCCGGGTTCGGTCGTATTGATCGTTCTCTTCGCCGCAATATTCTCTTCCATTTCTGTCATTGAAGATCGAAAAGAAGGATTCATGCAGTCGGTTCTCGTCGCCCCAATTTCTCGGTTCTCCATTGCGGCGGGAAAGGTGATCGGTATTACCATTCTGGCTTCGGTTCAGGGAACTCTACTGGTTCTGGCTTCGCCATTGATCATTCCGGAAACGACCGTGGGGAGCCTGATCCTCACCGTTGCGACGCTGTTTGTCATTGCTCTCGGGCTCTCCTCGTTGGGATTTGTTCTGGCTTGGTCGATGAGTTCAACGCAGGGATTTCATGCAATCATGAACCTTTTACTGATTCCGATGTGGATGCTTTCGGGAGCACTGTTCCCCGCCTCCGGAGCGAGCACATGGGTGGCCACGATTATGCAATGGAATCCGCTCACATACGGCGTTGCCGCGGTTCGCGAGAGTCTTTACGGACTTCGCCCGCAGCACTTGCAGGGCCTTGAGGGTTTTGGAACATCTCTTCTCATTCTTCTGCTCTTTGCGGCTGGCACATCAGCGGCTGCAGTATGGCGAGTTGCGCACAGGGAGAGGGGAACAAGTATCGTGAAGGGACGCAGGGAATGATCACGCTCTCAGATCTCCCGAGCCTCAATGCAATGCTCAACGCCACGGCGGCGATTCTCTTGCTGGTCGGAAGGAACTACATCAAGAAGGGTAACCGGGAAAAGCACAGGAGATGCATGCTCGGCGCTTTTGGGGTTTCGCTGCTCTTCTTGATCTCATATCTCGTTTATCACTACCAGCACGGTTCACAGCCGTTTCAGGGAACCGGCTGGGTGCGACCTCTCTACTTCACGATCCTTCTATCGCATACCGTACTGGCAGCAGGGCTTGCCCCGCTTGTGATTGTGACGCTTCGAAGAGCTTTAAGGAAGGAATACGAACAGCACAAGAGGCTTGCGCGGTGGACATATCCGATATGGCTGTATGTTTCGATAACCGGGGTGGTTATCTACTTGATGCTGTATCACTTCTTTGCGCCCCAACCGACTCCTCTCCAATCCGCAGTAGTACTTCTCTCATCAGTGCTGTAAATGTCGGCTTGACCCGACGGGCGGTCTCTGTCACTTCGTCGTGTGACAGCTTGTGACTCTGAATACCTGTGGCCATATTTGTTATGAGGGAAATCGCAGCGACCCTCATCCCTAATTGACGAGCCATGACGATTTCAGGGATTGTTGACATTCCAACGGCATCTGCTCCACATCGGCGCAGCATTTCGATCTCTGCTCCGGTCTCGTAGGTGGGACCTTTGAGCCAGCAATAAACGCCCCGCGTCAGGTCGACGCCAAGGGTGCGCGCTGCCTCGAAGAAATGTTGCTGAAATCTCTCGTCGAATGGATCGGCATACGTTCGGCGATCTGCGTTGCGAAAGTCATTCTGAAGGGACGGTTTGTCGGCAGGTCCGCGCAAGAACGTCATACTGAGAAAATCATCAAGCATCATGAACCCGCCGGGATGAAGAGACGGGCTTATGCCACCCGCCGCATTTGTAACAATCAACGAAGTGGCCCCGAGCCGTCGCGCAATCTGCACCGGGAGAACAACGGGCGGAAGCTCGCCTCGTTCATAGAAGTGGATCCGTCCTTGAAAGACGAGGAGAGGGGGAGATCGCCTTTCGCCTGACGAAACTGTCCCAAAAACCAGTCGGCCTGAATGCCCCTGAACGGAAGAAAGAGGATAGTGCGGTATTTCTTTTGAGTCGACAGCGATGGAGTTCTCGAGCTCGTTGGCGAAGTCGCCAAGCCCTGAACCCAGGATGAGCGCAACGGAGGGAGGAGAAGGGATTCGGGACGTTAGAGCGTCGAGAGCTGCCTGAAGTGCGTTTTCAGTTAACGGGTCTGTCATGAGCCGATAAGAATCCCGGCAATTGTTGCCGTAAGGAGGGTAGAAAGAGTGCCGCCCAACACCGCCCGTAGCCCAAGACTCGCCAGGTCCTTCCTTCTGTGGGGAGCCATGGGGCTCAATCCACCTATCTGGATGGCGATAGAAGAGAAATTAGCAAATCCGCAGAGAGCAAAAGTCGCCATGGCAATCGCTTTCTCGGTCACAAGCTTGTTCTCGGCGATAAGTTTTGCCATGTCAAGGTATGCCACGAACTCATTCAAGACGATCTTTGTGCCGATGAGACTGCCGAAATGGAATGCTTCGGAACTGGGAACTCCGATAGCAAAGCCGACAAACTGAAACAGGAGTCCCGTAATGAGTTGCATATTGAGAGGCTGACCGAACTGTTCCAGGAGATAACCGTTGATACCTGTCCAGTTCCCAATACCCGTCAGTAAATAATTAAACAGGGCTATTAAGGCTATAAAGGCCAATAACATAGCTCCTACGTTTAAGGCCAATTGGAGGCCGTCTGATGCCCCGGCCGCTGCGGCTTCGATGACATTGGAGGCGTTTTTCTCAACGGTAATCTTGACGGTACCTTTGGTTTGGGGCTCACCAACCTCGGGGAAAATAATCTTTGAAACGAGAAGGGCCGCGGGAGCAGCCATGATGCTTGCTCCAAGCAGCTGAGCAGCGAATTTTACTTGTGCGACCTCAATCGCCAGGCTGTGCGTTTGGGCAAAGGACGAGCCCAGCATTTGGACATACGCGGCCATTACTCCCCCTGCAATGGTAGCCATCCCGCCGGTCATGATCGTCAACAGCTCGGAATTCGTCATTCCGCCGATAAATGGCCGAATCATGAGCGGCGCTTCTGTCTGACCAACGAAGATGTTTGCTGTATTCGAGAGGGATTCCGCTCCGCTGGTTCCCATCAGCCTTGCCATCACCCACGCCATTCCCTGCACGATCTTCTGCATCACACCGAGATAGTACATCACCGACATGAGACAAGAGAAGAAGATGATGGTCGGGAGGACCTGGAAGGCAAAAAAGAACCCCATTGAGTCCTGGAAGCCCGGTCCAATGGCGAGATTCCCGAAAATGAACTTAGCGCCTTCTGTCGTGAATCCGAGGATGACAACGAAACCCTCTGCGATCCAGCCGAAGACGACCTTTGGCCATCCCAAAGGACTGAAGAACTCTCCCAGTTCCTGCCCCTTGATAACGAGCGTACCGAATGTCACTTGAATCAGTAGTCCGGTTCCGACAAGGCGCCAGTTCACGCGCTTCTTGTTGTTTGAAAAGAGAAAGGCGATGCCCAGGAGCACGCCGATTCCGAATATTCCATGCAAAAGGGAGAGGAGGCTCATCGGAGTCCTTGAGGAATCAATCAGAAGGTGGTCTGTGACAGTTTCGGCAGCGGGCCTCGTAGATGTCTTTTGCCCCGATGACCACCCTGTCTTGCTGGTGAGTCTTTCGCTGAGTTCGGTCTGCCGGGTTTCCGCATACTACGCAAATTGCGAGGGTCTTGGTGATATATTCTGCTACTGCAAGGAGTTGCGGAATCGGTTCAAACGGTTTTCCGCGGTAATCCTGATCCAGTCCGGCCACGATGACCCGCTTTCCGCTGCTTGCCAACTGCTCGCACACGTCCACCAGGTCGGATTTGAAGAACTGCGCTTCGTCGATGCCAATCACTTGGGCGCTTTGACTGAGCGGGAGAATCTCGGATGCCTCCGACACCGGGTGAGAGATGATCGACTGCTCGCTGTGTGAAACAATGTGCTCCGCATCGTACCGAATGTCAATCTTCGGCTTGAAGATGGCCACCTGCTGCTTTGCGATTTGTGCCCGCCGCAAACGTCGTATCAGCTCCTCGGTCTTGCCGCTGAACATGCAGCCGCAGATGACTTCAATCCACCCCGTGTTGCGGGGAACGATGTGTTGGTCTGAAGTGTCCATTATTTTTTGGTTCGTCTTGCCGTCTGTAAGTGCTTCTTATCAAAAGCAAAAGGGAGCAGGTCCTTAAGTTGTTCCACCCTCGTTCTTCCTTTTGAATTTACGAGGATGACATCGATATTCCCGGCTAGATCGATGAGAACCTGTCTGCAGGCTCCACACGGCGGGGTAAAATCAGGGTCATCGGCTGCGATGGCTATTGCACGGAAACTGCGCTCCCCTTCGGAGATCGCTTTGAAAACGGCTGTCCGCTCGGCACAAATGGTCAGGCCGTAGCTGCTGGTTTCCACGTTGCAGCCTGTGTAGACCTTACCCGCTGCGGTTAGGAGCGCTGCACCAACCCGGTAATGCGAATAGGGTGCGTAGGCTCGGCGTCGTGCGTCTGAGGCTCTCTTGAGAAGTTCCTTGTATTTCGCTCCCAGCATGACATCCCGGAATGGGTGGGAAAAAGGTGCGAAAATATAGGCAAGAATGGAGCGAAATGCAATGAAGGAACCTACTGTGCGGTGGACGGAATCAGAACCGGTCGGCAAGTGCGGCGGCAGGCGAAACCCTCAGAGTGCAGACACATTTCTGACACTGATCAAGCTTCAGGGATCGAACGTCGCGGCGTGTCCGGCGAATGTCGTCACCATTCAATTGCCCGGAAAGAGATCCCGATCTGACGTTCCCGTAGGAAGGGAGAAAATAGCAGGGAAGGAGATCTCCCGAGGAGGTGATGACCGCTGAAACCGACGGTGCATTGCAGCGATTCGGGGGAAAGGGGGCCAGGCCATTCACCGCCTCGAAGTACTCAACAAGATGGAACATCTTCGATGCGTTTTCCGAAACAAACGATGATTCAAACTCTGGGCGGTGACTCGTCAACAGTTCTGTCATTATGGAGCGAAACTCGATTGCCTCCTCGCGGTTCAGAAGTATCCGATCTTTCGCGGGCACTTGACCCTCCGAATCGCGATGAAATGCTCCCGAGTGAGTATCTGCAGAAAGGAAGGAAATTCTGTCCACACCCAGGTCTCTGGCCCAGTCGATCATTCGCCCGAGATGGCGGAAATTTGACCGCTGAACGACCGTCCGAATCGAGACTCTGGGACGGAAGCGTATCGAAAGCAGAGAACGGAGCCCCTTCACGATTTGTTCGAATGCTTCAACGCCGCGGATAGAATTGTGGATGAGCGGGTTGGGACCGTCGATTGAAACGATCACTTCGTCAAAGAATCCGTCAACTTCACGCATCCGTTTCTCGAGAAGCAGTCCGTTCGTGAGGATCGTCTGACGCACCTGGAGCCCGGAAAAACACCTGACTATTTCGGGGAAATCCTTCCGAACGAGAGGTTCACCTCCCGAATAGACAATGTGCCGGAGCCCCAAAGCCCTCAAATCTTCGGCAAGGTCCCGTATTTCGGCAAGCGATAGTTCATTTGGGTGCGGATCCCGGTAGGAACACATGACACACTTGAGATTGCATCCTGAGGTGACATAGAGGATGACGATTGGCAGGGAGTAGCTTCGGGTCCCCAGTGTATTGAACAGTGCGCGTACGTTCATGTCATACCGGCAGTTCGAGGCGCAAGCCTGGCGACCATGAAAGCAGCAGGCTGACGTCGACGAAGAATCGATGCAAGAACAGGACGTACATTCCAAAGGAATCCGTATTTCGGTCGCAACATTCGCACAGTGTACTCAGCCTCGAGTTGAGTCATTCGATCAAACGTGAGGTAACTCCCGCCTAATTCATCCGGTATTTCCCTCCCTACGAGCCGGCCGATTTCTTTCCGGCGCTCCCGGACCATAGCATCCCCGTGCTTTTCGTGCTTGTACACGGGAGAATCAAGGACGTAGATATACCCTCCGTGCGACAAAAGACGGGAAACCCTGCGCAGTGCGGCGAGTGGGTCCTTCGTGTAATGCAACGAAGAGTTAAAGACGATGACGTCGAAGGACGCGTCGGCAAAGGGAAGATACTCGAATTCCGCCCGCACCAAATCGACCGATCGGATGTGCGGGATCGCAAGCCGGGCCGCCTGCATGCCATCCCGCTCGTCAAGATTCACATCGACCGCGGTCACGTGATACTCCTGGTTCCTGAGACGCAGGGAAAGCCAGCAATTGCCGGCGCCAAGGTCAAGAACGCGGGCCGGTTTGGGAGCGATCTGCCGAAGATCCGCAATGAAGCATTCGTACGTCCGAGACCGGATATGCCAATTCCCTGGGTGCTTTCCTGTTTTGTCTTCGTAAGGCAAACCGAGGACGAATTCGGGGCTCCCGTCACCCCATTCCTCAATCTTTCTGACATCCTGATAGATTCTAAGGAATTGGTTGACATGTTCTCTTCGGGTCGGAATAACAAAATCCGGAATGTCCGCGACAGCCGGGAAAATAAAAGACTCCCTAGGACATTCCCACGTATCGACGCTCCTATGAAGAGATCCGCGGCACGAGGGGCAGACAAACCGCGAATTCCCCTTGGATGATTCCAAATCCAGGGGCTCGCGAGGTGTAATTGTCTGAGTCGTTTTCAATGAATGTGCTTTGGCGTGGTGGGGAGAGGCACGAATTTGTAGATGTAGAACGTCTCAAATATTGTTTCACGTGTTTCGAGAAGAACAGATGTGTAATTCAGAACCCGAAAGATCTGAAGAAATCGGCCGACATCTGAATCTGTGGAGATGATCATGAGTACGTATCCGCCTGCGGTGAGATGATCGGCTGCGGAATCGGCGAAATCCTTTATGAGCTCAAGGTTGTTCCCGCCGTACAGAGCGGTGTCGCGAAATGAGCCTGTCTGTTCAGTGAAATACGGGGGATTGAACAGTATGACATCGAATGTGCGGTCGGGAATTGTCGAGAAGAGATCTCCATTCAGCACTCTTACATTCATTTCTAATCCGTTTCGCCGGACGTTCGCCGTTGAGCATTGGACAGCAGCGGGATCCTTATCGACTGCCACAACATCTGCCCCCTGATGTGCGGCTGTGAGCGCGAGGATTCCGGAACCTGTTCCCATGTCAAGAACGGCTTTCTTGTAAAGGTCAATGCGGGAAAGCATTCCCGCAAAGACTTTGCCGCTCTTGAAAATTCCCGGATGGTGGACGTTCGCCTCGACAACGAGCTCAAGGCTGTTGAACGTCATTCTGCTCGGGCGCTTCAACTCCCTTCGATAGACGGCATTGTAGACGATCGAATGGTACAGCGAACGGAGGAGCTGTTTCCCCATCATCGTAGTTTCTTAGAGTCCCTCAATTTCGGGCTGCCTGTAGCGGAAAAGCTTGAAGAGCGCGCGGAGCTCGAGAGGAAATGCCAATGTCTGTGTCTTGTATCGCCAACTGCTCACCGAACGGAGAATCCTTCTCTTTGTCTGTGTGAGCCTTGTATCGGTGACAGTCGGGAAATAGCCGTTGAGCACGCGCTCGAAGTTCTTGAACCACACATAATGCTTTGTCTTCAGCCAGGGAATGACGGGGGTCTTGCGAAGATCAAAATCATGCCATTTCGGATCCAGCCACTCATCGAGCGACTGGGGGAATCGAAAGCCATGCTCTGTGGCGACGTGATAGAGTTCCGACTCTTCAAAGACCACCGGCGCGTACATGTACATGATGATTTCAGCCGCCGGATTAATTTGCTTGATCTTTTGTATGAATCGCATGTTCCGGGCGAAATCGCGGTCGACGTCTTCGCTGGGATTCCCGAACACAAACGAGAACTCCGGAATGATATTGAATTGTCTCAATCGTTCAGCAAGCCCCAGCACGGTATCGGGCGTCTGTGTTCCTCCCTTATTCATCTGCTGAAGAACATCCTCGGAAGCAGACTCCGCGCCGAAGAAAATCATCCGGCAGCCGGCCGTGCTCATCAAACGGAGGGTCTCGTCGGAATAATCGAGAACAGTGTCCGGCCGTCCTTCTCCCCACCACGCGATATGAAGGGGGATCATTTTTTCTGCGAATTCATGGACCCTCTTTTCCGACGTGAAGAAATTCTCATCAAAGAATTCTATTGCGTTCACGTCATAGCGTCGCTTGAGCTCTTCCATGTCACGGATCATGGTCTCCGGGGTTTTTGCGAGCCATCGGGCGCGGTACACGCTAGCAATGGCGCAAAAGCCGCAAAGGAAAGGACAGCCAAAGCTTGAATAGTAAGCGGCCGTTCGGGTCCCCAGGACGCTTTTGCCAACGTAGCGATGCCCTTCGACCCGGTGATAGGGAAGAGGGGGCATTGAATTCGGGTCTGCCGGCGATCGATGCGGATTGAGTACCACGTCGCCGTTCCGCCGAAAGGCCAGTCCGGACACATCCTCGAATCGTGCCTTTGAATTCCCTTCAAGAATATCTATCAGTTCCAGGAATGTTTTGTCCCCTTGTCCGCGAACAACATAGTCAACATAGCCGGAATTGAGTACTGTTGTTGCATGGAGCGTGGAAAAGTATCCGCCCCAGATGACCTTCAGGTCGGGAAATCGGGATTTCAGTTGTCGCGAGATCGGAATTGCCTCAAACAACTGAGGCCCGGGCATGACCGTGATCCCGAGATACTTCAGCGCCCCCCGTTGAGCCCGCTGTTCGAGATGGCCCAGTGCATCCTTGTTCAGGTTCTGGTCAAGGATCTCGTATGGATATTTGTTCTCCAGCGTGGCTCCGAGATACATAAGAGAGAGAGGAAACCGATGCTTCCAGCGAGCGCTCGTCGGGTTGAGGAGTGTGATCATGAGAATGAGGAAAGTGAGTCGGAAGTAATACCTTCCGGGCTGGATGTTTCCAGAATCTTGGCCAGATGATCGTCGACGGTCAATCTGGTCCCATAGCCCTCCATGAGTAATCTCATCACCTCGATTTCGAGAAAAGAGTCATGGCCCTGTCCGGAAGGAGAAAGAGACGAACTGCCGTCCCTGTTCCTTTGCGGATGGAGATCCGCCGATTCGGGCGCAAACAGGTGACCTCCGCCGTGATAGAACGTCATCCCGGTTACGGTCAGTTGACGAATGCCGAATCCCAGGAGATCCAAAATGGCAACAAACCCCGTTCGGCCCCAGTTGCCCCCCAACCAACGGATGAGGATCTCGCTCGCGCCGTAAACGACCCTCAAGGAGGCTTTTGCCTGGCCATCCGAGAGCAAATTACGGAAATCGGCCATAACAGAACGATCGGCCTTGGGGCAGGAAGGAAGCGCCCGGCCTGAAACGTCGTAACTCAAACTGTTATTCGTACAAACGAAACTCCTGACGTTGGCATCGCTGCAAATCTGGAAGAACCTTTTGCGCGTGATCCCTTCCTCGGCAAGAATATTCTTCCGAAGGATGACCTGATTGCAGTAAACAACATCTGCCTTCGTTCCGATGTCCGCTGCCAGGTCTTTGGACGGCGGAAAATGTTCCAGCACATCGTTTATTCGGACGACAACATCATGAGAATCGATGAACCGGCCCTGATTCTTCCCTAGAAGTGTTCGGGCGGGACCTACGATAACCACCCTCTTGTCTTTCACGAGCGCGGCAAACTCGGGGTTGTGGTCAAGCCTTCGCCTGCCGTCACGGATCTCCTCGATCCCAAGAGAAATATCCCTCCGGTTTCTATTCATCCGCGGGACTCTCCGATGTTGATCTCTGCAGGACAATCATGAAATGGTCACCAACTGAGCGAAAGATCGGAAGTGCTGCGACATGAGGTTCCCATCGTTCCAGGAGAGAGGAAAGGAGGGGATGCCGGGTTCGGAACCGAACAGCGTGTGGAGGGGGTGAAAAGATGTTCATCCCGCGGAGATGACGGACGGAGAACCATCGCGAGAAGAACGCAGTGAAAGAGCCCGGAGAATAATAGGTGACAGCGAACGTATTGCTGCGGAATCCTCTTGCCGGCACCGTGCCGCCCAACCTTCTGAACGCAGCCGAAAGGTTCAACCTCGCAGCGCCTGCGACAATTTCCCACAAGCTCATCCTGGGCATCACAACGGCGACGAAGTATCCTCCCGGCCGGAGCGTGCGCGCCACTTCCGCTGCGCATCGCTCAAGCGACGAACTGCAGTTCACACCTCCAAAATTCGAAAGAACGAGGTCGATTGATCGGCCGGAAAACATCGATAAGTCGTCAAAAGAAGAGAGAATGAATTCCACACCCTCTGTCCCTGATTTCCTCGACCGCTCTTTTGCCTGTTTGATCATCCCGGGAGAAATGTCCACACCCGAAGTTTGGTACCCTTCCTGCGCAAGCGCGATGGCGTCAATCCCAATCCCGCAATTGATGTCGAGTATTCGTGCACCTGCGGGTACGAGCGAACGTACGGTTTCATAGACCTTGCTCCGGAAAGCACGTGTGATGTCGTTCTCGAGCGTCTGCTCGAAATCGGGGGCGACGCTGTTGAACGCGGCCGCCACATTCTCGACTTGCAGTTCATTTACCGGATGCATGGGTTCCCATACGCTCAAGTTTCTGCAATTCCCTCAATCGGTAGGGAAGCGTCAATCCGTGATACATCATCGATGCAACTGAGCGCAGCGGCTTTTTCACGTCAGACGGAGTCTTCAAGAATTTCCGCATTGCCGCCAGGCCTCGCCAAACTCTGAACCGCGTGTGAACCAACGTGTGCAGCGCGCGATAGAAATCCGGATGATATTCACCCGGAAACATCAAATCGAGGTCCTGACTGTCAACCCAGTTTTGCTTCTCGCCAAGACGGGCCTTCACTTCATTGTAGAACTTTGTCCCTGGAAGGGGATAGGATACCGATATTCCGATCTCATCCGGCGCGCATTCACGAACCATCAGGAGTGTCTTTTCGATGTCTTCCCGTCGCTCCCCGGGATACCCGAACTGGAGAAAGAATCCGACCCGTATCCCTGCAGAGCGAAGAAGGCGCGACGCCTCGTAGATCTGCCCGACGGTTGTCCCTTTCTCCATCGAATCAAGAATCTTCTGTGATCCGGATTCCGCTCCCACCCAGACTGTTTGGCATCCGGCCCGCTTCAGGTTCTCGATAGTCTCGTGCTCAAGAAGCAGATCGACTCTGGAAAGACACTTGAAGGGAATCTTTATCTCCTCGCGGTCAAGAATCTTCGCAAAAGTCTCAATCCATCCCGGCTTCAGCCCAAAAATATCGTCGGTGATCCAGAGATGGTCGGGTTTGGCGTGGTCGCGAAGGAATCTCATCTCGTCGACGACGGATTGCGGGCTTCGGCTGTTGTACACCTGTCCGTAGAGGGGTTTGGCGCACCAGTTGCAGTGGAAAGGGCACCCGCGTGTTGTGGAAATGTTGAGCGAAAAATATCCGTGCCTGCTCCGCCATGCGGTCCGATATCGGTCGAGATCGACCAGATCCCATGCAGCGATCGGCAATGAATCGAGGTCTTTGAGGACAGGACGATTTGGCGTCCTTCGAACAACACCCTCCATGGTGAAGGCGAGCCCTGCAATTTCCCCCGGAGACCGGCTGGCATCTCGCAAAAGAGAGTGGGCCAGTTCGGCAAGTGTCAGTTCGGCTTCACCGCAAATGACGAAATCGACGCCGTGTTGAAAATACTTGTCGAGATGATCTGTGGCGTCGGAACTGAAAACGGCCACAATGCAACCCCGGTTTTTGGCCAGTGCGGCCATGCGAAAGGCAGCTTCCCGCATTCTAGTGAGGCACATCTTCGTCAAATAGTTGAAGGAGTCGTCGTAGATCACAAGGAGTTTCGGCCGATGCAGGTCGAGGGACTTGCCAATCTCATCCTCGGATTCAGACAGCATCACATCGTGGAGGGCGACAGAGAACCCTTCGGATCGGAGGACGCCTGCAGCCGTAATTGTGCCGAGCGGGGGATACGGCATCATCGCCCTGAATTCCTTGGGGTCAAATCGGAGAAAATAGGAATGTGTGAGGAGGATCTCGGCCATCAGAGTCTTTTGTCCGTGCTCTCGAAGCCCAATGACTCAAGGCGTGATCGGTACTGATTCATGATCTTCGGGAGAAAATCCCCGACATACGAGGTCGAGACGTCCTTCTCGCTTCGAAAGAGGGAGATTCTCTGCTCATCGGAGAATTCCGGATACCGTCTCTTCCAGACTCTCTTCCAATATTCGTTCAGGAAGTTATCCAGAGAATCACCAAAAGCGCCGCGAAGGAAATACTCCAGCCCGCGTTGAATCAGGCCCTCACGACCGGATCCGACCAGCCAATCTCCTGAATGAGCGCGGGAATTGGGAAGGTACTCGCGAATCCAGGCATTAGCCTCCTGGTATGCGAGGTAGCGCTCGTAGTCTGTGAGAGGAATCAGCGTGGCGATCTCCAACGCGCTATACAGCGTTCTCTCCTTTGTTGCCATGGATCGTTCGGAGACAAAATGATTCAGACAAAAGAATTTCTTTCGGTTGAAGAGAAAGAGTTTCTTGAAGAGAATAAGAAGCGTTCGAGTGATCCAGAGGCGGTCGTTTGCGGTAATAATGAGATAATCTACATCTCCGTTTTCCGATGCCACACCTTTTGAGAGTTCCCCGGAAACGCAAATTCCCCGCACGAATGGAAATCTTCTGATGATGCGGGCCATGAAGCGGGCGGCAAACCGGTATCCTCGGGCTCGCTCTTCTTTTTTGAGCCGCTCTTCCGAAAGGCCGTACTGTTTCTGGTTTCCCGCAAACGTGTAGTATCCGGTTTCACGGCGTATGAAAGAAGAGAGGGGCGCCCTTTGGCACTCCGCAGTGATCCGTTCTGGTGACGTCGAATCGGAAGGGAGATAACGATAGACCTCCTCGGCCGTGAGGGGATGACGAAAAATATCGAAATAGAGGATGGTCCGTAGGATATCCTCCTGGAATCTCGTGAACTTTTCTGACGTGGAAGCGGTCATCGTTGGGCGCGGCGTAGAGAAG